>DAOVNB010000144.1 GCA_030630425.1 archaeon
CAACGCGCCCGCCTTTTTTGACAAGTCCGGGAACTTCTGCAAGAAATTCATTGTATAATTTTTTCTTTTCCTGCAAAATCTTGCTTGACTTTCCGAAAGGAAGATCGGTCACAACGCAGTCATACTTCTTTTTAAAAACTTTTTTCGCATCTAACGCATCGCTGGTAACAGCTGTTACCAAATAACCAAATTGCTCTAAATTCCCAATTGTTCCTTCAACACACTTCTCTTCAATATCACAACCATACACTTCAGCACCAACCGCAGCAGCCTCAAGCAAAAGCCCGCCAGAACCGCAAAATGGATCAAGAACAGTTGCGCCTTTTTTTGCGCCCGCAATATTTACAAGCGCGCGAGCAACCATTGGGTCAATTGATGTCGGCATAAAGAAATCTCTTTTAGGCGATGCCCGTTTTGAAAAATATTTCTTATCCTGCACAAAAACCTGTTTTGTAAAATATGCGCCCGCATCGGTTAGATAAATCCGAAGAATCTCCAAGCTTTTAAAATCAACCTTGAATCCTTTTTTTGAAACAAATTCTCCAATTTTTTTAGAAAATAAAAGCGAATTCTCCTTTGATTCTAAATTCAATACAGATATTTTTATATTTTTATCAGAAAAAACAGAAAAATCAACTTCTTCAGGTTTTTTGCCAAGAAAAACTCCAGCTTCATGCGCAAGCCCAAGTTTTGAAAAATCAGGAGTTTTCTTCGTGTCGAACAAAAAAACGCGACCATCCAAAAGTTTTTCTTTAGAATCAGAACTAAATGAAAGAACTTCCTCCTTTGCCATTTCAATATTCTTTCCTGAAAGAAGTGCCAAATACATGAAAGAGAATTAAAAAACAAATATTAAATATCAAAACGCTTTCCTCTCGACCCACAGCCAGAATTCATCTGAGTTAACTGTACGTACCTTGGAATCCAAAAGAATGTCAAAACCGCGATAAACTTCTTTTGCAATGTGGCTTGGCACGCCTTCGTAAGTAAGCTTTGACAATGGCTTTTTCAATAAATCAAAAAGAAAATCCTCTATCTTAAGATGCTTTCGTTTTTCTTCAGACACAAGCCGGTCATCTTCCACCCACACATCTTTGCTGTTCTCCAAAAAGCGCATCCTATGCTTTAGGGGATTAAATATGCTTGGACCCATCTTCTTTCTTGTTTCAGGAAGCGTTACTTCATCCACCTCCAATGCAATGCCGCAAGCCGCATCAGCAAAAACAGATGCCCTCAAAAGCCCATAGCCTTCTTTTGAAAGTTTCCCTGCAACCAAGTTCAGGAACCTGCGAAGCTGGGGGTAAAGAATGTCTTCTATGACCTTCGGCTTATTAAATTTCAGGACAACTATGCGGGCGCCCCTCTTTTTTGCGTGTTCAAGTGCTTTTTTCCGGTCAATTGTTTTTTTCTTTGGGAAAAAGAATGTTGTTGTTGGCTTTTCCATAAAAAGCGCCGCTGCATTGATTGAAACTGCAAGCTTTTCTTTTGACAACACTGCCGCGACATTTCGCGTCTTATCTGTCGGGTCAATAAAAATCAAAGGCTGGCTCTCGAATCTTTTTCGGACATCGGCATATTTTTTCTTAGTGTAATGGTTGTCGATATCAATTATTTCCTGAAATTTCAATCCCTGCATCTCTTTTAATGTATCTAAAAATGTGCTGTATTTTAGTATAAGAAGTTCGCATAAGTAACCCGAGTATCCTTCGGTCTTTAAGTCTGAACCATAGCAGCCAATGCCTTTTAAGAATTTCTTTAAAAGCCGAACATCGCCAGGGGCTTTTAAATTTTCCCGAACATACTTTGTGTGAAATGGGGTCCGATCCACTGCACTTATAAGATTTTTTGTGTTCTTTATCTTATATGCAGGAACAATTTCAATGTCATATATTCCTATAAGCCCGCGGGTATATGGATGCTCCGCGTAAGATACCTCAAATTTTCCGCCAAGCTCATCAAATACTGTTTTTCCTGCAAGAAGCCCTTTTTTCTCAAGCTCCTTTCTCTCAACTTTAGGGTCAAAAAGAACAAAAATGTCCAAGTCCTTATCTCCTGAAAGAAAAGTGTCTTTTGCAACAGAGCCCATAAGTTTTACATCAAGTTCAGGCCACTTTTTCTGGATGATGTCCTTTACTTTTGTAAACAATTTATGCGCTTCATGAACCTCATGCAACGACGGCTCTATTCTTTTAAGGACTTTTGATAAGACGACTTCCATAAGTGTATTTTAGGATGCCGGATTAATATAGTTTTCAGCGGCAATTCACAAAAGTTCAGTCTTTCTTATCTCAACAAACTTTATTGGATAAATCTTTGATGCCGCAATTGAAATCTGCTTCTGTATCTTGTTTTCATTGATATCAAAAATTATCTGGTCTTTTGTTGTGGCTTTTGCAATGTCATGAACTATAGATGATGTAAGTTTTCTGATTTCATCCTTTACAGATGTGTTAACGCGCCTTCTTGTAAGTACAAGCGTTTTTATTCTCAGTTTTTTATTGTCTTTTGTTTTTGCATCATCAATTGAATCTATTCTTGAAGACCATCGGCGCACAGACCTTAAAATCTGGTCACGGACAACCTCGTGGCCCACATATTCTGTATTTGCCCCATTTTCAGAAACACCCGTTATCCTTACTTTTATTTTGGACCTGAAATGCTTGAAATTGCCTGTTACTTCAGACATAGGAATCTCTAAAACTCTTCCTTCAGCATGCGCGTCCTTTATTATCGGAGTCTCTGCAATTACTCTGTCGCCAAAAATAGCAGGAGCTTTTACAGCCATCCATTTCTTCTTTGCCCATGTATCTTTTTTTGCGCCTTTATCTCTTGTGCTTTTTGCCATGTAAAATCACCGGTAAATATTTTTGTTGTAAAAATCAACGAATACATTTAGAACAAAAGATTAATAAAGCTAACGAAAATTGATGAAAGTATTTAAAACCATAGTATTCCATTAATCATTATATAATAGTAAATCAACAGCAGATATAAATTCCTCTTCCATTCCGTTGGGTATTTTTCCGCCGGCAGCAGTTGTATGCCCCCCACCCTCGCCGCCGACTCGATTGGATGCTTCCCGTATTGCTTTTCCCAAATTAATCCCATCTCTTGATTTTTTTGCCCTTGCAGAGACCTTAACCGCAGTTCCAGTATTTGCAAACCCAAA
>DAOVNB010000155.1 GCA_030630425.1 archaeon
GATACGCTCTTAGAAGGATTGTCCATAAATGTGACTGTAAACGGAACAACCACAGGGTATAATTACACAAATGTTACTGTATACAGCACTATAAACGGCAGCAACCCCCAGTTTGTAACACTTTATCCAAATACACTTGAAGTGACTGTTAAAAACACAACCGGCGCTTTTATTGAAGGCGCAGAAATCACAATTATGCCAACAGGACAGGCTAAATACACCGGTATAAATGGAAAAGTGATTTTCAGCCCATTAGTCGCAGGCGACTATAATGTTTCGATAATCGGCTCATCTATCGGTTACAACAAAACAAACGAAACAAATATTGCGGTTTCGGGTATCATAAATAAGCAATACGATCTTTCAGATAATTCCGTTGTTGCAAATGTCACAGATGAATTTGGAGCGATTGTTGAAGACGGAGTCATTGTAACTTGGGGAACACAGGCAAACACAACTGTCGGCGGTGAGAGCACAATACATTATGTTCTCGGCGGGCAGCAGGCATTTACTGCAAACGGCGATGCAAAAGGATACGGAATGGGCGCAAACCAGACAACAGTTCTTCTTAACGGCACGGCCGCGGTTAATCTCTCTATTAACATTACCCGCATAAAAATATACGCATACAATGACACAGGCGCTGTTGAAAACGCAGATGTCTCTGTCTTAAACACAGCAAGAACCGCAGTACAAATGAACGGCAAAGGCCAGTACATGAACGGCTCGACAGATGCAGGCGGTTGGATTGTGTTTGAATATGCACCTAAAGAAAAGTATTTCATAAACATCACCGCACCAAACGGGAAAACGAACTTTACAGTAATAAACACGGTTTCAGGCGAAAACAACACCGCATCACTATATCTTAAGCCAATAAACACCGGCGGTGCAGGAGAGGTCTCTATAAATGTGACAGATAGTTCGGGAGGCGCAATTGAAGGGGCGAATATAAGTGTTAAAAATTACACAAGCGGAGCATACCTGTTATCTGAGATAACTAATTCAAGCGGCATTGCACTTTTGGATTTAGATAATGGCATCTATAATTTCATCATAGACGGCGAGCCCACAGGTTATGGGAAATACATTGATTATTATGTGCCTATAGGGATGTTTACATTCAATGAAGGAGAAACATCAAATGGTGTTGCACTCTTTGGTGTAAAAGGAACAGGAGACTATTATGTTAAAATGGCTGCTCCGGGATATGATACATGGAACAGTGAAAGTCTTGGAATATCATTTAACGGAACGCACAACAGCGAATTTTCCGATGGAGAATACATGGGTGTGTTTGGAGATATTTCCGTAGACTTTATCGGAAATACAAAAATAAACGGAACAGTTTATGATAAATACTTTATTTCAAGCCCGATGCCGGGGCCTGCCGGAACTCTTGAAAATACAGAACTAAAGTTCTACACATCCCCAACATATATACCAACGAGCCTGCGTTATGAAACAACAACAGATGCAAACGGAACATACACAATAAACATAAGTTCCAAAGTTTTCGGGGGGGGCACAACAAGTCAAACATACTATGTCACCGCCAATGACTTAGGATACAATCTCGGGCAATGGTCATTTATAGGCCTTAACGAAAATGAGAGCAAATTAAGCACACACCCAATGATTGGCTCAAGAGTATTGGACGGAAATATATACAGCATTAAGACCGGCCAGATTATAACAACACCTGCAACAATCATCCTCTCAGTATTTGATCAGGAACTTTGCGGTTCATCATCAGAATGCAACGCATATACAAACAGCATTCCTGTAACAAACGGGCAGTTTTCATTCAGTGTCAGGGAAGGAAATACATACAATGTCACAATTAATGCAACAAATTACAATATATTGAAGATAAACGAACAGGCAGACAACAAATATTATCTTTACCCTATTGGAAACAGCAAGTTTGTTTTAGCCATAAACAGCAGCGATGGTACTGTTTCAAACCAGGAACTTCTTTTGAACAACAATGAAAACACAACCTTTGTAAATTACACAACAAGTGTTTCGGGAAACATAACACAATGGATATATCTGGGAGTTACAAAATCCCTGAACTTTACTATAAATGGAAGTGCTTATGGCTACGGGTTAACAACTGTTGGCGGAGGAACATACTCGCCCGGAAATACATACATATTGCCTTCCGTGTGGTTAAATATCACATATGCAAACATAAGCGTATTGTCTGATTCGGGAAACCCTATTGATGGGATTCTTATCAATTTTTCAGGCGTAGAATTTTTAAACACCACAGTAAACGGAAGCGCCGCATTCAAAAAAGTGCCAATAGGAACATATGCAATGACATTTACAGGAATTGATCCATGGTATGCTGTGCCCGGCGGAACGCCACAGCTTTTAGTATCAAATGCAGGCGGTTGGAATAATGCGATATACACAGTGAATGAGACCCAGTTTGAAATAAGGACTGAAAACACAACATCAAACCTTATCGCAAATGTAAGCCTGACACTTGAAGGCCCCCAGTTAAGGCAGAATTTTACGCATCCAGGAACAGCACTATTTGAAAAGATGCTGCCCGGAAACTACACAGTATCTTTTGATGAAACCGAACTTTATGATTCGGGATATTATTTACCTACCGGCGTGGTTGAGATTGAGGCTATAGGGGGAAATGATGCCGCAACAGGAAACAATAGGACAATAACATTCAACAGCACAGACGGTTTGGGTTTCGCAAAAATAACAACTCTTGCAGGTGCATCTGCAACATTGTATTGCAACGGGACAACAGTAGTTGATACAGAAGTTGTGGGCTCAAAAGGCTATGTCTTCCTTGAAGCTAATATTAGCCAATATAATGACACCCTGACTGTAACTGTTTCAAAAAGCGGGTACTACACAAAAACAATATCCTCATTTAATCTCACAAACAAGGAAGTTAAGAAATACAC
>DAOVNB010000117.1 GCA_030630425.1 archaeon
CTTGCAATGCATCTGAAAGATTATTGTACTTACTGTCACCAACGTCTTTGCTCCGCTCACCCTCATCTGTAAGACTATTCACTCCGCCCTCAACATGGCCAAGCCTTATGTTCTGGCCATCAATTCTTCCTTTCTGGTCATCAATTCCATCACCAAGCGCTCCATGTTCAGCTGCATTTTGTGCCTTATATGCCTTGAATGCATTGACATTATGCACTTGATTATCTGAAACATTATTGATTTCAGATTTGAGATCCCTATTCGTTTGTTGTTGTTCTTTTACAATATCTCCGGCATATATCCTTTCTGCATCGCTTTCATGATTTGACATTTTTAGTTTGTTTTCTAACTCATCAATACGGCTGTCTTTTTTTGAACCATCAAGATCTTCTGATGCGCCATTTTTATACATCCCTATTGTTATTGGGCCTTTTGGCATTTCGCCTTCTTTTCCACCAATTGTTGTCCTGCTATTTGCCACATAAGACGCATCACTTCCAGATATATTAATTTGCGGGGTCTTTCTTTCTGACTGATTTGAATCGCCACCATAACCCACTACTTGACCAACACCAGTATTTATGTTTGCATTTTCTGCCATATTGAAGATTCCGCCAGTTTCATTATATACTCCGTTCTTTGGAGTTCCGACACCGTATTTTTCATCAAGTTTTTGAAATACCCCTTCTTTTAAATCATCGGGAATGTCGGCATTTTTAATTTTAGTAAATTCTTCAACATATTTTTCTCTTTTTTCGGAATCAGTAAGCCCTAAACCCATCAAAACGGTTCCAATCGCAGCTGCGATAAACACAATCAAATAAAATTCAAACATAATTATTCCCCCCTAAAAATATTAACAAAAACATTCCTTTTGTCTTTAATTAATAGTTTATGTTCTTTGTTTAAATAATTAGTCATAAACTGTTCTCCTTATATTTGTTAATTTTTCCTATTGTTATTGGTTGTTCGCCAGAACCGGCAATTTTAGTCCCACTATTCGCAACATAAGATGCCTCCCCAGAGATATGGATTGGAGGTGTCTGATCTTCTGAGTTATTTGAATTGCTCTTATAACCCACTACTTGACCAACGCCAGTATTTATGTTTGCATTAGCCCCTTTATTAAGAATACCGCCAGTTTCGTTATAATCTCCCAAAACAAAAAGATTGGTTCCTTTCCCGCCAAAATCCCCGTCATTAGATTTTACATAATTTATGAAATTGACCAAATTAGTTGTGTCCTCGCCTTTTTCCTTGTAGTCTGCCATGACCTGGTGAAGATAATTCAAAATCTGAGCTTTGCTTTCTGCTTTGCCCCCTTCGCCTCCATATCCTCGACCGCCTTCACCCCCTGCCCCGCCTTCGCCGCCATAATTGTTTATTACTATGGGTTCTTGTGTTGGTTGTGGTTCGGGCGGGATTGGTTCAGGTGTTGGGATTACAGGTGGTTCCGGTTCTGTTGGCGGGTTGTATGTCGGCCAGTCAACGGGTTGTGGTTCAAATTTCTTTCGCTCTTTTTCTCCCCCCTTTTCATCATCGCCGTATTTATGGAATATGGCGCCTAAAAGCCGGGCGGCATCATCAACGGGGCCGTCCTGTATCTGCTGGTCGAGACCCGCGCCGGAATATTTATTATCAATCTCGCCAGGTTTTGGAATGTATGTCTGTTCCTTTGTTTCTGGATTATATCGCCTGCTGTCATTTTCATCCGGCTTGTTGCCGAATATTATCTCGTAAAGTCCGGGTTCTTTTTCTTTTGGCGGTCTAGACCGCCCTTCTGTTGGTTCCTCAGCCATGCCGACAGAAAGAATAGTAAGAATAATCACAAATACTATGCCTATGACTAATTCAATTCCAAACATTTCGCTCAAGTAAAATAATGATTGAGCCTGTTTTTATATGTTCGTGAAAAAAAGAGCTAGTGATAAAAATATTTATATACTTGTGATAACGAAAGTTATGTTATGGATATCGCTGAATTTTTGTTTTACACTGTTTTGAAAATAGACCCGTACTCTTCAATCATTACAGGAGAGTTCTCCCATGACATGGTCTATGTACTTTTAATACCTTCTATTTTCCTCATTGTGATGCTACAGCAGTTCGGAAAGGAAATTTTCCATGGTGGAAAACAAAGCCTACTTATTTCAATTGCGGGTCTTGCAGTGATAATTGTAAGCGGCTGGTATGGTGCGATTGCATCTTTCAGCGCGTTTTTGTTCCCGGTACTTCTCGGTTTTTTCATAATCAAGTTCCTCTACAGGATGGTCATAAGCCAAAAGACATCAAATGCCGGTATAAAAGCGGCTGCGTGGGGTTCCAAAAAAGTTCAGCAGAAGTATGGAAATGTCTTTGCCGCGCCGATGGGTGGAAGAGAGAAACGAAGATTAGTCAGTATGATGGACGAAGCATGTAATATTCATGAACAACTCATACACGCAGAAGATGCCTACCGCAATCTACAGGGACAGGGGGGAAATGCTATGGGTGCTGCAGTACAAGCTCAGGCATTGGCTGCCGCACTTCAGCAAGTAAACAATCTAAGAGGATTATTTGGTGAAAAAATAAATGAAATAAAAGATTTTGCTGAAGACCATCGTGGTGGAAAAGATGCCATTAAAGACCACCTAAGCAGAAATGATTGGGCTACTGGAAACGACGATAATCAACAAGCAGTTAACACCCACTTATTCGCATGGGCAAACACGCCCTGAGTTTTTATATTTACGTTAAAATAAAATAATTTTGTGTTGCGTCATGATAAACCCTTCACTAATATTCGACGGCGGAATGGAATACGCGCTTACATTTCTTTTAGTAAGTGCAATAGTGTATGCTGTTTTTGGTTTTGTCAGAAAGAAAGACAAAGACAAGGGCGGGTTTTTCCTGGATGAGCGAACTTCAGGGATAGTTTCAGTTATAATCGGGCTTTTTGCTGCAATTGACCCGACTGTAACTGGCATGATACAAAATTATATGCCGTTATTTATCGGGCTTCTTGCTTTGTTTTTTTTAGTAATGCTTGGAAAAAAGCTGATGGGTGACAGCGAAACAGACAATTCAACATTAGCTGTTGTATTGCTCGCATTAATTGTTCTTGTAGGTGCTTTGGGCACAAGCACTTTTGAAAGGTATCTTGGCTTTCATGCAGAAAATGTTATGTGGCTTATAGGGCTTCTTGTTCTTGGAGCTATTTTGTTGAAAGAGGTTTCGAAAAGTGCAGGAAATAGTGGAACTACTTAATTTCTTTTGTGTTTACAAATCTAAGATATTGACCTAGGCATTAGGTTTGCTCTTCGGTTTTAAGCTGATTTTTAGAATAATATTATAACGCCCATTAAATTATTTGCCATTCCATCAATCTTTCCGGAAAGTAACATTCAATTTTCTTCGTCGGTGGATTCACAAACCGAGGTCCTCGGAGTTATGGTTATATCAAGACCTGCGCGCGTACAGGACCTTTGAATATAAGAGATAGTAAACTTGTTGATTCTGTCGGGGTCTATTTTGCTATTTGAGTCCCAGGTTATTTTTGTAAATGTAATTGGTGATAAATCTATCTCTTCTGCGCCACAGGGATTGTCAGGTATTATCAAATGGAAGGCACCACAAGTTAAATCTTCATTCTTGGCGCCTTCCCAGGTATCCATGCAC
>DAOVNB010000015.1 GCA_030630425.1 archaeon
AATCTTTTTGCAATGTTGCTATCTTCAGGCTTTTTATTGTAAAGAGGTTCACAGATTTCTTTTGCTTCATCGTACGCAGCTATTGCCTCATCAAACTTAGTTTCTGCGATAAAGACAAGACCTTTCTGGTCAACTGCTTTTACGTGAAGCAAACCGCCATCGAACTTGCCGTCATGTATTGTTTTTATGGCATTTTTTAAAGAATTATGCGCGTTTTTAAAATCACTTTTCGCAACACGATATATGTCTGCCATGTTTATATGGGCTAATGCTTCTTGCGGCTTATCATTAATGCGTTTTGAATAGTTAAGCGCCCAGATATAATCTTCAAAAGAAGCATCATATTCCCCCAACATCCTTTTTACAATGCCCCTTTGGTTGTGTAACTTAGGTAATTGTTGTGTTTCTTTGGTTTGATTTATTGCATTTGTAAGAATATTGTCTGCCTCAATGTAGTTTCCTTGTAATTCTAATTGTTTTGCATTTTCTTGAATGGTCTCTATAAATTCCGGTGATTCGTCCATAAATTTATGTTTAAAAAATAAATTTTATAAATATCCCGAAAAACAACCACGCAAAAGTAAATAAAAAAGAAAAAAACGCGAAGAAAAGAATCTTCGCATGAATTAGTTAACTGTTGAACATCAATTTAGAATTTTTTGTGTTTCTGATAACATTCTCTGCAGTATACGGGTCTTCCTTCCTTTGGTACGAAAGGCACTTCTGTTTCTTGTTTGCAGTCAGCGCAAATTGCTTTGTGCATTTCTCTTGGAGCGCCAAAGTCTCTTCGACCTCTGTCTGAACCTCGGTCTCGTCCCCTGTCGTTAAAAGCCATGATTTCACCTTTTTGTTTAAATAGTTATATGAGCTATTCCCCTTTATTTTGAAGTTAGAATCAGAAACGCACTATACACTTCTGGTTACTTGGTCGACAAACTTTATAAATGCGTTTGGGGGTTTTTTTGCTTGCTTTTCATAAAATATGCGCTAAAACAAGAACAGTATACTTTTTCATTACTAATTTCCTGTTCCTACACCCACCATCATCTTTATAAAACCCACTGCATATATTGTCATGAACGAAAAACAGTTGGCTTAAAGTCTTAATAAATCGTTTCTTGAATAAACTTTTTTGAGAAAACTTGCTTATTTTTAAAAAAATAAAGCTTTTATTGGGGCTTTCATTCATGGACAAAAAGATAAGTAAGAATAAAATATTCTTAGTTAAAATCATGGGCTTGTAAAAATACAGCATGATTGATAATTGTTCTAAACTGTTTCTTGATAAAAAATACAAAAATGTGATAAATTATGGAACAATTTAAAAAATTAGGCATCGACGATGCCGTCTTAAGAGTAATACAAGAAGAAAGGTTTGAAGAGCCTACAGAAATACAGAAAAAAACAATACCGTTAGTCATTGAAGGAAAAGATGTCATGGCCGGGTCTGCAACAGGATCAGGAAAAACTTTAGCATTTGGTTCAGGCATAATACAATGTTCAAAAAAAGGTGCAGGCATTCAGGCATTGGTATTGACGCCCACACGCGAACTTGCAGAACAGGTTTCAGAATCTATGAAGCTATTCTCAAAACATTCGCCATTAAAAATAACATCAGTATATGGCGGTGTTGCAATAGGACCTCAAATTGAGAGATTAAAAACTACAGATATTGTTATTGGAACCCCGGGAAGGGTTTTGGATCACATAACAAGAGGGACAATAAAATTTAACCGTGTGAAAACTCTTGTTTTGGATGAAGCAGACAGGATGCTTGATATGGGTTTTATCAAGGATGTAGAAAAGATAATGCGCGCATGCCCAAAAGACCGACAAACTCTTTTATTTTCTGCAACACTCACTGGCGAGATACAACACCTTTCACGAAAATATATGAAAAACCCAGTATCTGTTTCAGTAGAATCCTATGTAGATGCATCGAAATTAACACAGATTTACTATGATGTAGATGACAAGATGAAATTCTCGCTTCTTGTGCACCTGCTTAAAACAGAAAAAGCATGGCTTTCAATGGTTTTCTGCAACACGCAGAGAAATACAGATTTTGTCGCCAAAAACCTTAAAGCTTCAGGAATCAAAGCGCTTGCGATTCATGGAGGGCTTACACAGGACAAGAGAACCAAGATAATGAAGCAATTCAATTCAGAAAAAGCGGAATTTGTTCTTGTATGCACAGATGTGGCTGCAAGAGGCCTTGACATAAAAGGAGTATCCCATATCTATAATTATGACAGCCCTAAGGAAAGCAATACATATATCCACAGGATTGGAAGAACAGCAAGAGCTGGTGAGGAAGGTCTTGCAATAACAATACTTTCAAGCAGGGATTATGAAAATTTCAGAAGGGTCTTGACTGACCGTTCGCTTGAGGTTGAAAGGGAAGAAGTCCCACGAATTGAGCGGGTTATGATAAAAGTTAAAGATATGCCGCGAGGCTCAAGAAACAATAGATGGCCTGCAAGGCCTCGCCGAGCTGGAGGGTCAAGACCATATAGGCGATAATTTGTTTTTAAGCCTAAAACAGCAAAAAATTGATAAAAAATCATGAAAATTTGGGTCTGTAGAGGCATTTTCAAGCTTTTTTATTGTTGCAGGCCCATACTTTATACACAATACACAATAAAAAACCGGCAAAATACAAAAGGTTTAAAAAGAATACGATATATTTTTTAAGATATTGTTCTAAATGGACAATATACCAAGCACTGGAAGTAGAGAGCGAGTAAAAGTATCATAATCTTCTTCTTTGTATAATTTTGGAGTAGGATGTAAATGGATGGAACAGTAAAGTGGTTTAACAGCGAAAAAGGATACGGATTCGTACAGGGTGACGACGGCGAAGATTACTTCGTGCATCACTCAGCAATGGCAGAAGGAACAACACTAAATGAAAACGATGCAGTTTCTTTTGAACCGGCACAGACCGACAGGGGAAAACAGGCAAAAAATGTTGTCCTTAAAGGAAGCGAGCCTGCAAAAGAAGAACCTGCTGAAGAAACAGATGAAGAAACTGAAGACAAAAACACAGAATAATTCTTTAACTTTTTCTTTTTTTCTTTCTTACTTTTTTTCAATGATAGTGAAAACTATCCGGAAAAGGATGAAATTTAGCCAGATGCTCTAAAAGCCGATGCGTATGCAATTGCCATGTCAAGCATCATTACAGGCATTGCAAGCGGCATATGGTTCAAAAGAGCAACCAAAACCGGACGATTCGTATAAATTGGTGGCTTGTGGTTGTTTCATTTATAAAAACCATCATTTTAAAGAAATCTTTAAATACTACTTCAAAACAAATATTACTTATGTAATTCTTCTTTAAAGGAGGGAGATAAAATGAACTTTAAAAGAAAAGGACAATCCGCAACAGAATATCTGATGACCTACGGATGGGCAATCCTTGCAATTACAATTGTAGGCGCCCTTCTATACACACAGGTGTTCTCGAACAAGTCCTGTACCAACGGTGCTAATGGATGGGACATGACATCAAATGTTGTCCCTGTTGGAAACCAGTACAGTCTTGCTTCAAACGGAGACCTATCTATGGGTATCGTAAACCGGCTTGACACAAATGTAACTATTCAAAGCGTTACAATAGATCTAAATGCTGCCGTAGGCGCACCAACAACAACAGTAACTGCAGGAAGCGAAGTTAGTATGAATGCATCTGGTGTTTCAAACGGTGGAACCGCAGGCGAGTGCTATACAGCAACAGTTACCATAATATACGATACAGACCTTGTATCAGGACTTAAATCAACCGGAACCATAAGCGGAAGATTCGCTTAAGTTTTCTTAAGAATAGCGGATTTTTTCCGCTTTCTTTTTTTCTTTTTTCTCCATTTGATTCTTTCAGGAGAGATAAGAATATACTGCCATTACAGGGCTTGTAAACAATGTGCAGTCCACAGGCGTCCTTAACGGGCGATATGCTTAGGGTAAAGCTTTTTTGTGTGAAGGACATGTACATATAAAAACATTGTTATGCCTGCAGCAACAAGAGAATATTCTGAAAGGCCGAAAAGAATGAGTGATACTATTGCCGCAAAACCACCCATGACCCTTCCCAGATTCATGAAAAATTCTCTTGAGGCCATTGCATCCACAAGATTTTTGCTTTTGTCAAGAACAACCGCAACCTGAAAGGGCGCAACAAGAGCCCAGATAAAAGCAATGGCGGCATTTGCTATTGCCCATAAAATAAGCGTATTTGAAAAAGCCGCAAGAATTGTTGAGATGCCTAAAAGCATTACAGTGGGGTATATAAACAGGGTTCTTCTTTTCAACCTGTCCGACATCCGTGCAAGAACAACTGCTGCAAGGGCTCCAAAAAGCCCCAGATATGAAAAGAAAAGCCCGTAGTCAACCTCGGCTGTAATAAATGATATTGTGGCTAATGGCACCGCAGTCCACAGGATGCCCTCAAAAATACCTTCAAGCATGTTGAGTGTACGAACACCTTCAGTGTTTTTTAATGCTTTTTTGATGTCAAAATGCAGAAGTCTGTCTTTTCCTGTGCGCTTAACAAAAACAAGCGCAAGTATATTTATGGCGGCGGCTGAGAAGAAAAGCGCCCTGAAGCCGAAATCCCTTGCTATAAAGCCTGCTGCTGCCGGAAGAAAAACATTAAGCATGGCCACAAAAGAAATATTATGCTTCCCATAAACGCGTTGTTTTCCTTGTTTCCAAAGCTAAAGAAACGTATGTTGTAGGGAACCCAGAATATGAAAAGAACGATACCGACAATTATTGCTGTTGCATATAGTTGCAGAACTTCAAATCCTGCGATGAAATATGCGAATGACGCAAGATAAAGGGATTTAAAAATAATCCCCAATGTTATTGTTCTTCTAAATTTTACGTTTTTCAGGAAGATCAAAACAAGTGCTGCTGCTGCAAACCTAAGGGTGCTGAAAACCGCGATTTCCAGATTCGAGAATCCGGTTTTGAAAAGATATAAAAAAAGAATGCTGAACACAAAAATCTGGGCGAATGTATAAAAAAACTGCACAGTGTATGTGTTTAAGAATGTCTTTGTTTTCAAGCAAACCACAAAAAATCAGTTATTGATTACAGAAAGCTGAGCCAAAAAACATTCCATCTGCAAATCTTCTGTGCCGCCTTCAACTATCCTGAATTCATACTCGCCGAGCTTGTCAATCAAAATCGCTTTTTTTCGCTCATCAATGTCAAGGTCCAAAAGTTCCCGGTGTATTCCCTTAATCACATCAAGCCCTGAAAGCCCGCGCACAAGCATAACATCTGCAAGCTTTTTTCGCGCCTCAATGAATTGTTTGTTCAATGCGAGATTCAATATGTCTTTTACTTCATCAGGCCGAAGCGATGCCGCCACAGAATAAACATCCTCGTCTGTAATTTTTTTTGCTGTAATAGCGACAGACTGAAGCGTGTTTATCGCGCGCCTCATATCGCCTTCGGCAACAAGGAGTATGGCATCCATGCCTTTATCTGTTATTTCAAGACCCTCGTTTTTGGCGATTTTTTCAATTGATTTTTTGACATCCGTATCCTCAAGCGGCTTGAATCTAAAAATCGCGCATCTTGACTGTATGGGCGGTATAAGTTTTGATGAATAATTGCATGATAAAATAAATCTTGTTGTCTTTGTGTATTTCTCCATGGTTCGCCTTAATGCCTGCTGGGCCTCGGGTGTAAGTGCATCGCACTCATCCAAAAAAACAATTTTAAACGCGGTCCCAAATGGCTTTACGCGGGCAAAATCCTTTATTGTTGTCCGTACAACACTTATCCCCCGCTCGTCTGATGCGTTTGTCTCCATGAAATTCCTGTGCCACGAATCCCCGTAAAGCTCTTTTGCCAAAGCTATTGCGCATGTTGTTTTTCCAATACCTGCAGAGCCTGCAAAAAGCATGTTAGGGATTGATTTTTCCTTCACGAATGCAGAAAGCCTGTTGGTGATATTCTCCTGCCCTGCAACATCTAAAAGTTTTTTGGGGCGGTATTTCTCAGTCCATATCTCTATTAAGTCATCCATTAAAGCACCCGAAGAATTGAAGTTTTTATATAGTCATTCAAGTATAATATTTATTCATGCGTAATTTTATATGTTTGGCTGTCGGGATTTCTTTTGCCATTATGTTTTTTTCAGTGAATGTTTTAGGGACTGTTGAAATAACAGATCCTGCAGCAGTGTCTGAGCTTAATTTAAATATTGTGCAGGATGGAAAAATAATAGCTTCAACAGGCATTATTGAATGGGCAAACATAACGGTCGCAGCCCCGCAAAAGACACCCACACAAACTGTAGTTACAACGCAGGACACGATTGTAAATGAAATTGGAAGCCAATATTTCAATTATTTTATTGAAAATCCGCCGACACCAATCACATACAGCACACAATCAACTGTGACTGTCAGAAGCCAGAGGACAAAATACATTCCAGGCACTTATACTATTCCTGAAGACATCATTGTGTTTCTTGAAGCAACAGATACAATCCAAAGCGACAATGCAGAGATAAAAGCGCTTGCGGATTCGATTTTAAAAGACGCCAAGAATGATTTTGAGAAAATAGCGCTTCTTTCAACCTGGGTCACAGAAAATGTTGAATACGACCTTGCATACCGCACAAAGGCATATGATGCCCTTTGGGTCTTGGAAAATGAAGTGGGTGTCTGCAGTGAGTTTGCAACTCTTTTTATCGCCTTTGCAAGAAGCCAGGGAATCCCCACAAGATATGTGTCCGGCTGGGCTTATGGAGAAAAGGGCTGGGAGCCCCATGCCTATGCGGAAAGCTATCTTGGCGTCTGGGTTCCTGTGGATCCTACATGGAATGAAGTAGGGCATCTGGATGCCACACATGTAAAATTCTCGCATCAGTTAGGCAACGAAGTTTCAAACAAAATAAAAGTTTCCGGTATGAGTGTCGGCACAATAACCTGGCTTGAAGACAACACAGAACTTGAAATACTTGATTTTACAGAAGATGAAAAACAGGAAGATTACGAGCTTATAAAAAGCGCTGAAGTTCTTGAAGCAGGTGATGATGCCGTAGTTGTGCTTAAGTTTGAGCCGGAGGAATACAAAGTTGTAAAACTGTCCCTGCTTCCTTGTGCAGGAACATACAGCATTGCAGATATTGACGATGTAGAGAAAAATATCATACTTTCTCCAGGAAAAGAGACGGTTGTCTCATGGACAGTGCATATAAACCCTTCTCTTGATCCAAACATGATATATACCTGCCCTTTGACATTAAATTCGCGCCTGCTTACAAGGAAATCCATAAATCTTGTTGTTGACACAGCAGCAGCAAATAAAAAGACAAACACGGTCTTGTCTTTGGATGTTTCGTCACCGGTTATTGTGCTTGGCGACAGCCAGAGCATATATGCCGAACTGAGGGGAACAACGGGCGAGGATGTTATATATGCGGGGGTTGTGCTTGAGGATGATGTGATCGAACAGACAACAATAGGCGATGGGACAATGGAATTCACATTCACGCCAAAAAGTGCCGGAGAAAAAGAGGTGATTGCATACACATCAACAGGAATTGTAAAAACAGTTGAATTCACAGTCATTCAAACAGGCGATGTGGTTATCGACTCAGTTGTTATGCCGGATGATATAAAAATTGGTGACAGGAGCGAAGCTGTTGTAACATTAAAGAACAACCGCGCAAATGCACAGGGCATGACACTTTATGTTACAGCAGACGGCAAGGACTCGGCAGAGAGACTGTCTTTTTTGGGCGCAAAAAATGTGACAGTACCTTTATCCTTTGAGGATACAGGAATCAAAAAAATCCGGTTTTTAATAAAAGGGGATGATTTCGAGCACAGCACAACAAAACAAATTGAGGTTTTTGAAGTGCCTGCAGTTGATATTAAGGCAAGCTATGATTACAAGACAAATGAAGGCATTTTTACTGTTACAGCTAAAAACTATCGGGCGGATGATGTGGTCGTTTCAATTGCCGGAAATAAAATAGATTTTGGACGTGTGTATGGTGAAAAAACAATGCGGGAACCAATAGAAGTTGGCGCGCATACGATAATTGTTGAGTATATGGATGCGTCGGGAAAAGAATATTCTTTTGAAAAAGACATTGTGGTAAAGAAAGACAACATAATCTCAAGGATAATCAGGGCGATTATTGAATTCTTTTCACAGATTGAGGTAATGTAACCGGACCCTGTTTCATGTAGCCTCGGTGCTTTTAATTCGACAGATTTTTCATTAAATTTGTTAAAAGATAACTGTAATTGCGCCAAATTTTTATTTCAAATAGGTATGTCACTATACAGGAATAACCTTTTAAATGTTTCACCCCATAATCAACTTAATCAATTATGAGGTGATACTGTGGAAACTACTATAGATTCAGCATATAAATCTGTTTTAATGGATGGCGTTACGGGGGTCTTGAAAGGCTTAAGTACAGAATCAGTCGAGAATCCTTCTAGTCATATCATGGACGAACTGCATAGATACCTAGAAAAATCCAAATATGGTGAGAGTAAACAAGGGGCGTTGTTTTTTCATTTAGTTGAAGAAGCGGTTACAAATTTACCCCGCGATGAATATGTTGAAAAATACCAGGGTAAAAATGTAGGACGGGTTATACTGGAACTTGGAATGGAAACTGTAAGCAAAAATGTTGAAAATTGGAAAAAATCGCTCGGTGCATAATAAATTTCTTCTATTTTGGTTTTTGCCTCTAAAAGCAGAGGCAAAAAACATTTTTTAAACTCCAAACCCCAATATATCTTATGATAAAAACAGCAATATTTATTCTTGCAGTTATTCTGATTTCCGGATGCGTAACGGAAAATGCAGGAAACAGTAATACTGCCTTTGAATGCAGCACAGATTCTGACTGCGCTCGTGCAACATGCTGTCACCCGTCAGACTGCGTCCCTAAGGACAAGGCGCCTGACTGTAGTGGTGTAATGTGCACAGAGGAGTGCCGCTCTGGAACTATGGACTGCGGGCAGGGAAGATGCGCATGCGTTGAAGGAAAGTGCGAAGTTGTCTGGAATTGATTTATCCACCCATAATTTCGGGCAAAACATGTACAACATCAGGATTTTTTATTATGGTGTCAAGACCGTTAAGTTCGTTGATATTGACTCCGTTTTTAAGGACAAGATATTCGTTTTTCTCAATTTCTTTTCTAAATCCCTTATTTTGCTTTTCAATATCGCCTATTATGTCTCTTATAGTTGTTTTTACAAAATCAAACTTGAG
>DAOVNB010000107.1 GCA_030630425.1 archaeon
ATTTTCAGGAACAAGAGAGATGTCTTTTTTGTCAAGAAGAATGATATCTGCAAGAGCGCCAACTTCAATTTTTCCCGCATTCAGGTCCAAAGCACAAGCCCCGCCAATAGTCGCAATGTCAAGCGCATCCTGAGCAGGCATAACAGTCGCATCCATGTGCGCATGCTTTTGCAATAACGCCGCCATTTTCATCTCTTCAAACATATCAAGATTGTTGTTGCTTGCAGACCCGTCGGTTCCAAGAGATACACACACTTTTTGTTTTCGCATATAAGGCCAGTCAATGACACCGCCACATGCAAGCTTCATGTTTGATACAGGGCAGTGGGCGATTTTAACACCCCATTTTTTTACAATGCCTATCTCTTTTTTGGATAAATAGCAGGCATGCGCAAACACGACATTTTCGCCCAAGACGCCCAGTTTTTCAAGATATTCAATAGGCCGCATTTTATTTTTCGCAACACTATCATCAACTTCTTTTTTTGTCTCTGAAACATGAATATGCATTAGGGTGTTATTCTTGTCTGCAATCTTTTTTGCTTCAACAAGCGTTTTAGGCGAGCAGGTATATATCGAATGAGGGCCTATTGCAGGGCGTATTTTAGAATCATTCAATTTCAAAACATAATCAACAAATTTTTCTGTTTTTTTAATCTCTTTTTTTGCTTTACAGGCATCAAAAAGGTCTATCACACCATAGCTTAAATGAGCCCTGATGCCTGTTTCTTTCACTGCATCTGTGGCAGATTCCATGAAAAAATACATATCATTGAAAGATGTCGTCCCGGTCTTTATCATCTCAATAATTGATAGAAGCACACCTGTTTTTGCGTATTCTTCTGTAAGTTTGGCTTCGGCAGGCCATATCTTTTTTTCAAGCCATGACTGAAGTTCTATGTCATCTCCAAAGCCTTTAAAGAGAGACATTGCCGCATGCGTGTGGGTGTTCACAAATCCAGGCATAAGAATTTTATGGGTTCCGTCAATTACAAAATCTGCTTTTTCTTTTATTTTGCCTATTTTAGAAATACTATTTCCCTCAACAAGAACATCTGTGTTTTTAAGAATCTTGCGGTTTTTGTCCTGTGTCAATACTGTTGTGTTTTTTACAAGAATCGACATAAGGCATCTTAGGGTTATTTTACATTATACACCGTTCTTGTTGGGAACGGGATATTTATTTTCTCTGCCCTGAACTTCTTTATGATTGCTGTATTAAGCGCGTCTTTTGTGGCGAATACATCTTCAATCTTTTTAACATTGCAGATAAGAAGAAAATTTAATGAAGAGTCTCCCATCTCTGTGAAATACACGGAAGGTTCGGGGTCATTAAGAACGGTCTTGTCTTTTTTGGCAACAAAAAGAAGCGCTTTTTTTACTTTATCAATATTTGAATTGTAGTCGACACCCACTTTTATTTTCACTTTCTTGTTCCCCGGAGGCCAGCTTAAATTTTCTATTTTGGCATTTGCAATTTCAGAGTTTGGTATTATGATTGTTGATGCGTTGAATGTCCTGAACTTTGTTGAGCGCACACCGACTTCATACACAATCGCGGTTTCGCCGGACGGAAGAACAACCCGGTCCCCTTTCTTGAATGTCCTGTCCGCATAAATCGACATGCCTCCAAAAACATGGCCTATTGTGTCTTTCGCCGCAAAAGCAACAGCGAGCCCGGCAATTCCTGCGGATGCCAGAATGGGTGTTATTTCAATATTCCATATAGACAATATCTGCAGGATTGCGATTGTAAAAATAATCAATCGTACAATATTCTTTATCAAAGGCAGCATTTCCTCGTCAAGCGTTGTTTTGGTCTGTTTTGCAATGCCCTTTCCGAAAGAGTCTACAAAAATGATTGCGACTCTGGAGAACCCGACAGTCACAATCAATGTGATTATGCTTTTTATTATTCTTTCAAAATAGAGCGTCGCGTCCCCTGTTATTCCGAGGCTTTGAACAGAAAAATAAATACCTGTGGCGATTATAATATAATATATCGGATTTTTAAGTGCGTGCGCAAGGTCATCATCAATTGTTGTCTTTGTTTTTGCAGCATAGCTTAAAAGGATTTTTGCAAACATGAATGATATTATTTTTGCCGCAACCACATATGCTATAAGCATAAAAAGCGCATAGAGATACTGCGAGTCTGCTGCAAGAGTAAACACATCAATTACATGGCCCGTTAGATTCATAACAAAATAATAGTTGTTCAAAGTTTAATAAGTTTAACAGGCAAATTAAGATTTATGAAAGTTTTCTTAGAGACTTATGGCTGTGATACGAGCAAGAATACAACCGAGATAATGGCAAGCGAGCTTGTTAAAAGCGGCTATAATCTGGTATCGAAAGATGATGCAGACATAATTATTATCAATTCGTGCGCGCTTACAGGAAAAACCGAGAAAAAAATCATTAAGCGATTGGGTGAGCTTAAAGACACAGGAAAAAAAGTTTTGGTTGCCGGATGCCTTGCAGAAATTGCAAAAGAAAGAATAGAAAAGGCAATGCCCGAGGCATCGGTTATGGGTGTAAATTCATTTTCAAATGTTGCAAAAATTGTCGAAAAAATGGCAGATTACAAGGTCGAGCGGCTAAAAGACAATCCGGACATGCTTTTAGGAAAAGACAGGCTTAGGATAAATCCCGCAGTAGCGCTTGTACAGATTGCAGAAGGATGCCTTGACAATTGCTCTTTTTGCGTGGATAGAACTACAAGAGGAACTCTTGTAAGCTATGAGCCAGACAGGATAATAAGGGAAGTTGAAACAGCTGCAAGAAATAATGTCCGTGAAATACACTTAATAGCGCAGGATGTGGCAGCTTATGGTTTGGATACAGGCATGAAACTTCCGGCACTTTTGCGAAAAATAACCTGCGTTCCGGGAGACTTTAAGATAAAGATTGGCGCTATGAACCCGTCAAGTGTCCTTAAGATATTGGATGACTTGGTTCTTGCACTCAATCATCCGAAAGTATACAGGCACTTGGAAATTCCTCTTCAGTCCGGCTCAAACAGGATTCTTCACAACATGAAGAGAAACTACACTAATGAAGAATTCAAGATGATTGTAGCAGCATTCAGGAAAAAATACCCGGACATTACATTTTCAACAGACATTCTTGTAGGCTTCCCCGGAGAGACTGATGAGGAGTTTGGGAAAACAGTACTTGTTGTTTCTGATGTAAAGCCCGATGCTATAAACATCTACCAATACACAAAAAGGCCTTTCGCATCTGCAGGCGATACCGATGTGCCGTCATGGAAAATAAAAAACAGAGTTATTGAGCTAAGCCAACTTGCCGACAGATTGCAGGAAAAGTCAAATGACAAATGGGCGAAATGGGGGGGAACAGTCATTGTTTCTGAAAAAACAGCATCTGGTTTTATCGCAAGAAATTACGCCTATGTGCCCATACATATCCAACGGGCTAATTTAGGCGATATAACAAACATAGATGTTGTAGGAACCCACGGCGGAAAGCTGCTGGGGAAATGAATACATTAAATTATATATAGTCAATTATTCTGTGTTTTATCTGTTCGTGAATCAGCCATGCAAGAAGAATTACCGTATCTAAAGCCATCATTAGTGTTGTTCCAACAGTATCACCAGATATAATGTTCAACCCCATTTTTGCAGTACTGAGCGGATAAAAAGGCATTAGTGATCCCATCAACAAAAAGTCAAGTATTAGATGTATTAGATACCCAAAGGCAATCATCAAAAAGATTTTGCTTGTTTTCTCTTTCTTAAAATGGTTATATGTGGTGGCAATCATCAAAAACAATAAGGGAATAAATAATGAATGTGTTATTGTGCGGTGGAATATCCATGGTGATGTGCCATTGAG
>DAOVNB010000072.1 GCA_030630425.1 archaeon
ATGTTCCGCCATTGCTGCAATTGCTTGCCAAGCCGTCATATTCGAAAAAATACTCATTGGATGCGTTTCTGAAACGCCCGAAAAGATTGCCGCTTGCCTGCACGATGTCGGTATTTACTTTGATATACATTGAATCGCTTTCAGGAAACTCCACTCTATTTACAAAAGTATAATTGCCGTCCCCGTCTGTTGAATTATCAACAACAAGCATATTTGCCGGATCATAGGAACCATTGTTACCTGTTCCGAAAGGAATTGCTGACGGATAAGAATTGTCGAACCATATTTTCGTTATATTTACGGAGCCTATGTTTTCTATCCATATGTTTGAATAGTTGCTTGCTTCTGTCTCATTGTCAGCGACACTTCCCGGCTCAATAACATAACTTCCCCGACTGCTCCATGTAAGGTTTGACGGGTTTATGTCGACCATGGTAACTTCAGATATATTTATGGATATTGTAACTGTGTCGTTTGCAGAAGCGCTGTGGGCGACCTCCGGATTTAAAATTAATGCAAATGAGAATATAACTGCAATAACAAAACCAAAAACTATTTCTTCTTTCATTGTTTCATCCCCTTTTTGTTTTATCTCCCATATTTACGGTTTATATTGGCGGGCGGCTCCCTTATTTTCCGCCCAGCGATTATTATCGTGTGCCTGCACACAAATCGTGAAACTTCGGTGATTTGGTTGGTTTAAGTTTCAAGCTTTTCAACGCCTCATTATGCTGGCTCAAGCCAGCAGTTTTCGGCGATTGAAAATGATATATCGATATATTGTTCGGTTGGTATTTATATACTTTATGATACTATTATGTGGTGATACCGAGATGTTAAAGTTTTGATGTTTTTTAATATTTTTAGAATGATATCTCAATATCTCAATAGTAATTAGAAAAAAATAATCGCACATTAAAAAATACAAACGCGGTAAAGCATGGTGTTTTTAGAATCTATTGGTTTTTTAAGTGCTTTAAAAAATTTGATTGGTTTGGTAATTATATGAAGAAATAATATTGTCTTGTGATAATAATTTTGTGTTTGTTTCAAGAAATAGTTGTTAGAAATATTGGAGAGGGAGAGTATTCTCTCCCCCGAAAAAACCATAAGACCGTTAATATTTTTTTAAAATTGCTATCCGGTTTATGGTTTTCACTATGGAAAAACAGTTCTTTTGCTGTTTATCAGACGGTATTTGCAAATACTGTTATGGTTCCAATACCGATATTTCCCTGTATTGTTCCCCAAGGCACTCTCATTTGGATGTCCATTGCAATAGAGTCTGCAGGTGTCAGGTCTTCTCCAGCGGATTCCGTGTCAAAGATATAACCCTTATTTGAAAGCGCATCTGCTCCGGGCACATCTGCATTCCATTTTACAAAACGGACAGGGTTACAGGTTACATTTGTGGCAAGTATTAAGTATTCTTCATTGCCGCCGTTTCCTGTCTGCACGGTTATGTTTGTGCTTGCTGCAATCCACCCATTATATGCTGCATCCTCAACAGATAAAACTGCACTTGTAACACTCCCGCCTACAAGGTCTATTGTACCTGTATCTGTTTTGTTGTGCGGAATAGCACCAATCCTAAATTCCGGATTGTCGCCGACAGTACAGCTGGAACCGTTTATGACCCAGAAATATTCATTCATTCCTGCCCTAAGCCTTCCATAAGATAATTTGTTTGGCGGAAGGTTCAGATACACAAGCTCTCTTGAAGCATTGTATTCAAGCCGGTCTATCATGCTATATTCGGTATTTAAGCCATTGTTGCTTCCGGTACCTGTTGTGTTTGTATCCAGCGTGCCGTTTATTTTTATTGCTACGAAGTTTGCTGCGTTGTAATTGTTGGCATCACCAGTACCGAACGGGTTTGCTTTCGGCTGTGTAACATTAAGCCATATGTGTGTGATATTTACAGAACCCACATTTTCTATCTGGAATCCCTGTTTTTGGACACCACTAAGTTCTGCATTTGTATAATTGCTTTTGGTCTCTCCCGGATTCATGGTCTCGAAACTCATGTTATTCGGCGAGATGTCTATCATTGCAAGCGAAGATACTGTCACTTTAACAGATGCTGTATCTGTATCGTTGACATCAAGCGCTGCTGTTGCCATCTTAGGACTTCCTAATCCTGCAGCAAATACTGCAAGGACAACAAAAAGCCCTACAATGATTCTGTCTTTCCATATTTTCATTTTTTCCCCTCTCCTTGTGTGGTTTGTTCTTAGGTATAAACACTATGATTTCTTAATTTACTCCTGCACGAACACTGTAAGTGTTCCCTGCTTCAATGGCCCGTAAGGTGTTCCCAAAGGAACATAGACCTTTACATAGGCCTGTTCTACCTGGCCCGGGAATATGGGGCTTGTTGTAGAATTGATGTAATATCCCCCGTTTGTGTTGCTGCAGTAGCTTGTGCCTGCTCCCGGGGCATCTGCGTTCCATCGGTGGAACATCACATATCCGCAGTTTCCCGGAATTGCAACACAGTAATGCGGCCCGTCACCAACTTGAACTTCTGTAATGCCGAAGTCAAGTGTCGGGTGCTGGTCGACGGTCAATGCCGTGTTGTCTGTCAAATCAGTATCACCAGTTGAAGTTATTGTTTTTGCAGTATCGCTTATCCATAAGGTTCCGTTTGAGCAATTAGTTACTGCGTACGGCTCAAACTCGAAAAAATATTCATTGGATGCGTTTCTGAAACGCCCAAAAAGGTAACCCTGTCCTGTCTGTGATGCACTTATCGCGTTTGTGGTTGTTATATACATTGAGTCGTTTTCCGGGAATTCAACACGATTTACAAAAGAAAAATTGCCTGTTGTGTCATTATATATAACAATCATGTTTGCTGCATCGTAATTGTTCGGATTTCCTGTTCCAAAAGGCATTGTTGAAGGAGATGTTGTATTGAACCACATCTTTGTAAGATTTACAGAGCCTATGTTTTCAACCCATATCCCTGAGTAGTTTCCTATTACTTCTGTGTTGTTGTCGCCAACATCACCGGGACCTATGCCTTGGTAAGACAGATTTGATGGGTTTATGTCAACCATCGCTATTTGAGAAATATTAATAGATATAGTAACTGTGTCATTTGCTTCAAAAGCTGCGTTAACAGTATCAACAGAATTAACAGTTATAATTGCAATTGCCAAAAGTACGGCAATAACAATGCCTATAGCTGTCTTCTCTCCCTTCATGTTTCATCTCCCTCTCCACCGGTGAAATACCGGCATAATATACTTATCTGCTCCCTCAAACAGGTAAGTAATTGGTTTGTTGATTAGTTGTATGCCTATTTTGGTTGTATATGGTATATAAAGCTTTCTGTACTCGAGTATGTGCTTTTTTGTGTGTGTTTTGGGCATTCAGGCAATATATTTGTTGTTTTTTTGTGTTTATGGCACAATATGTTTGTGTGCGGCATTTGACCAATAAATATATAAGGGCGATAGAAACCTATAAGAGATATGATTAGTATGATTATTGAGGGGATGGTCTAATGTTTAAGAAATTGATGATTTTGCTTGTTTTGGTGGTAGTTGTTTCCGGGTGCATAGGCGGCAGCCAGGCACCGGCAGGAGATGTAACCCCAGAAACGCAGCAGCTAAATGACGACATATCGAATGTTGATTCCGTTGATGAGGTTGTAGGAACAGAAGACCTTGACAACATAGATATTGACACAAGCCTTCTTGGATGATTTTTTTCTTTTTTATTGCATTTGCCTAGGGATTGCAATAAAAAGCTTGAAATCCGCCAATTGAACCTAAATTTCCTGATTTTTTAGTTTATATTTGGTTATTAAGAATTTAGACTATTCTTTTTGGTGTTGACAAAATAAAATGCGTTTTATTTCTGCTGAGCTACGCCAACAGCGACGCCAATCCATGCGATGCCGCCGAAAAGGATCAAAAGAAAAGACACAAAAAGGGCGCCATAGTATGATGTTGCACTTGTTCCTAAAACCCACTCCAGATGCCCTGCAATCCATGAGCCTGCAAGAATTGCGATGCTGCCGAAAACCCAGAAAATTGCGAGTTTTGCTTCCGGAAGCTCTTCATCTTTTTTATGTGCGTGGTAGTGATGCTCTTCATGCTCGCTTTCATGCTCGTGGTCTGTCATAACACTTATTTGGTCTTTAAGGATATATATAATTTTGCAAAATATCGCTGATTTTCGAAGAACATTTAAAAATTATGTACTTATAATACACTTGGCAGGAATAGGCCGGGGCATCAGGCGCGCCCTGTAACCCAAAATTGTCTATATGGGGGTTGAAGATTCCGGAGAGGCATTGTTTTTTGAGGCTCTAAGGGAGCTTTCTGAACAGTGACTTTCTGTCCTTGAAGATTGATGGTGTGTTGAATCTGGTCAGGCCTTGATCGGAGCAGCCATAAGGTACATTGTTGATGCTTTAAGGTTCCAGAAACGAGGTAGGCTGGCTTTCTTATCTTGAAAGGCATGTCCATCCGGGATTGTTTCCTGCCGCTTTTTTTATTACGTATAAATTATGGGCTGCAATAAAAATCATCTCGTTTTACTCGAAGCTTTTCAGCAAAGCTGAAAAAGCTTGAAATCCGCCAACAGCATAAAAATTTCATGATTTTTTTAGATATCTTATTATAGATGAAACAACAATTTTAATACATGATAAAAAAACAAGTTTTGGGAAAATATATAGTCTTGCTTGCAGTTGTTTTTGCGCTTGTTTTTGGCATTTTTACCGGATATATTCTTTTTAGCGGAAAAACGGTACCTTCTGCAACTACTGTGCCGTCATTTGAGCAATTTGATTTTGGAAGGATAGCATATACGGGTTCAGGAG
>DAOVNB010000023.1 GCA_030630425.1 archaeon
AGCTCGTATTCTTTTGATGCTGCAACAGATGCATTGGATGCGCTTAAAGAAAAAAAGATACCTATAGTTTTCTGCACAAGTAAAACTAGGGCCGAAATTGAAAAATATCAAAAAAAGCTTAAAATAAATGAGCCGTTCATAACAGAGAACGGCGGTGCAGTATTCATCCCAAAAAATTATTTTGATTTTGATTATTCCTTTGGCAAAACAAAAGGAAATTACAATATTATTGAACTTGGAACACCAATATCTAAGCTGCTTAAGGTTCTTGAGGCTGTTAAGCAAAAAGGATATGCAATAAAATCGTTTTCTGATATGGCGGTTGTTGAGCTTGCAAGAGACTCAGGCCTTAAAAATAAAGATGCAAAAGCAGCCAAAGCGCGAGAGTATGATGAAGCATTTAAAATAGAAAAAAAAGAGGATGCAAAAGAAATTATCAAGCTAATAAAAAATTTAGGATACAATACAACTGCAGGCGGCAGGTATTATCACATTATGGGCAACAATGACAAAGGAAAAGCAGTAAAAATACTTACGACCCTTTTCAAAAAGAAATACAAAAACATAAGAACAATAGGGCTTGGTGATGGCAAGAACGACATACCGATGCTAAAGCAAGTTGATGTGCCTGTGATTGTCAGAAATTCTGCAAATAAACCGCTGGTTGTTGATTTTAAAGCCTATCGGACAAAACAGGAAGCGCCTAAAGGATGGATGGATGCGGTCTTTAAATTTGCATTAAACAAGGCCTAGATCTTTGAGCTTAAGATATGCCAGCATAAATTCCGCATGCCCCCATGTCAGAGGCAAAACCCAGTATGCGATGTTGTTTTCCTTAAAATCTTTTGTGCGCATGACTTTTTCTGCTTCTTCACGGCGGCCGCTCTTGTAATATCGCCCTATTTCCTTTGCTTCTTTCTGCCATTCTAAAAATGATTTTTTTGTTGCGATGTGTTCCGGGATAAGGCCGTTTTTGTTGTACTTTAAGAACCAATCAAAATATTTTTTTGCTTTTCTTTGTTTGCCTGCGTCAAGATAATACTGCGCCATCCAGCCAGTATACATGCTGTAAGGCCCATAGCCGCCATTGTTTCTTCCGGGTTTTCCGTATTTTTCCATATGCCTTTGGATGCCGCCGAGTTTCTTGTTGTATAGGTTCTTTTCAATAAATTCTGCGGTTTTTTCAATCAATTTATCATTTGCCGGCAGAATGCCAAGAATGTATGCTCCCATCTCAGATATGTCTGCATCAAAAATATTTGTGTTGTTTCTAAGTTTTATGAAATGGTTATTTTTGACCATTTGGGTCATAATGCCTTTGCCAAGTTCCCTTTCTATTTTTGACCAATGGGTTAAGTCTTCTTTTTTGTTTAGAATTTCTGCAATTTCGCGTGCTGCTGTAAATCCCGCATATGCGCATACATTCGCCCATATCTCAAAGCCCGCTTCCATTGGGGGCCATTCGTGTATGGAGTTCATTGAAAACACAAGCTGTTCTTCTTTTATGTAATGTTCCTCCAAAAATCGAGCACCAAGATATACTTCGCTCCAGTGATTTTCAAGAAATGTCTTGTCTTTTGTTTTGTCGTAGTATTTTTTTATCATGAAAAGAACAAGACCGTTGCAGTCTGCCTGCGGCGGCCTGTAGCTTGCAGATGCCCCGTCTTTTGTGTATCTTTGATACCATTCACCGGTTTCACCCATAAGGCTTAACACAAATTCGAGTGTCTTTTTTACCTGCTTTGTTTTGTTGCATTCAAGAAGGACGCGAAGAATAAGCATAGAATCGCGCGGGTAAAGATATGGGTATCTTCGCCCAGGGGGACTTGCAAGTATTGCGCCGTTTTTCATTGTTACAGAATCAATGACTTCGGTACTTTTAATATACAATTTTCCAAGTGCTTCTTTTTCCTGTTCGTTGAACATATGTCTAATTGGTCCTAAGTAGTATATATTTTTATATAGTTAAATTTTTATGAGCTTTAGGCCGTCCGGGGTCATATCGAATGGATGTATGAGTGTTGAGTGGTTGGTTCGCCTCATTTTTCGTATGGTGATTGTCCTTTTATAGTCTTCCGACACAGGCACGAAATCAAGCCTGATTACACTGTCTACAAGATATTCTATAATTCCTGAGCCTGAAAGCCCGTCGCTTGTTTCACCTATCTCTCCTGTAAGGACTGTTGTCACACCCAACTGCCTTAAATGTTCGGTCAATCCCATAAGGGCTACTCTTGCGGTATATTTGTCCTGTATAAACATTTCAAGAATGGATATTGAATCAAGCACAACCCGTTTTGCATTCACTGCCTTTATGGCTTCTGCAATCTTGTTTGTAAGGTTCAAAAGATATGAGCGGGTAATTCTATTTATGTCATCCCCTAAAGGCTTGTCAGGATATATGGGTTTTATGGATTCGAATTTAAGAAGTTTTTTCTGTTCTACGGCTTCAAGATTCCAGCCAAACATAGCCGTCATGTCGCCTTTTATGTCGTCTTCCCGTTCTTCTGTTGTTATGTATACTCCCGGCTCTCCCTTAAGTGCGCCTGCATAAAGAAAGCTTGCGCAGAACTGTGTTTTTCCGGTTCCTGTTTTTCCGACAACAAGATTGACAGAACCATTGATAAATCCGCCCTGTATCTTGTCGTCCAGGCCTTCAATGCCTGTTGTATGCCTTTCCATTAAAATCCACCTCATGTAATTATTGTGTTTTTTTCATATCTTTTATTTTTCTTTTGATTTCCATTAAGTCATCTGTTAAATTATTTGTATTTGTTGAATATATTGTTTTCTCTTTTTGAGCAATTGGGGAAACATATGCCGGTTCTTTTGTTTGGGGTTGTGATAGGGGGGCTGGTTCTGTTTTAGGTACTTCGGGCGGTGCAGGTACTGTTTTAAACGGGTTTGTCGTTGTTGGTTCTGGCGGTATTTTAGGTTTTGGTTTTTTCTTGAATAATCTTTTAAGAAAACTCTCTTTTTTTATTTTGGTTTTTTCTTCAGGCAATTTAGACATTTCTTGTTGCTTTTCTTTCAGTTCTTTTGTATTTGTTTCAAATACAAATTCTTTTCTTTTTTTCTTTTTGAATATCTTCTCAAGAAAGTTTTTCTTTTTCATATCATGCTCTAAAATGACATCACTAATATTTCTTTTTGCCTTTTCCTTTAGTTCTTTTTCTTTTTCAACACGCTTTTTATCTTTCTTTTTTTCATCTTCTAAATGACGAAGTTCCCGTATCTTGAAATGCCTTAAAAGCGCTTTCTCTTGTGTGAGCTTTGCAACTTCGCTTTTTAATTTCAGGAGTTTTTCTTCTTCCTCTGCCATTATCTTGTTGAATGTTGCCTCATTCATCTGCCTCATGAAATACTTTTTCTCTGTTGATTTCCGGGTGTTTATTATTATTTTTTCCTGGCGCGTAAGCTTTCGTATCTTGCTGCTTGTTTTTGCGTAAGGTATTATGAGATACATGAGAAGATAAATGAATATTAATGAACCTGTGCCTGCGCCTATAAGTTCCCATTTATTTTCATAAATGAATTTTGTTGTCCTTAAAGGTATTGTTTCTGCCCGCACTTGACGAATTAAGTTGTCTGCCTCTATGTTTGCGGCTTTAAGATCAGGATAATTGTCGTATTCTATTGCCTGTTCTGCTTTCGTAATATAGTCTGCTATTTTGCCTGTTTTTTCTTTCAAGGATGTGGTATCAACACCTGCGGCAGAAAAGGAGTCTAATTCTTTGTTGATGTCTTCAAAGCTTATTTTTATTGATTCAAGAGTTATTTGTTCTAAATTTTTGCCTACGGTTATTTTCAAAGTTCTTGTCTTTTCAATATTGTAGTTTTCGTTATATAGTGTGATGTCAACATAATATGTTTTGGGCTCAATTGAAAGGTTTGCATAAACAATTATCTTAAAGCTCTTGTCTGCACCAACAGCAAGTGCAAAACTCTCGTCAAGTGTTATGTTGAGCGGAGTGTCGCTTGTTTTTGTGCTGACTGCAATAGGCAATTCCCCTGTGTTTGCGATTGTTGCCATAATAGAATCTGCAACTCCTTGTGTTATTGTTCTTTCAGTATTTTCAATAGTGTAGTTGAAATTTATTTCGGGGGTTTTGTTTTCAGGGGTAATTATTGGCGCAAAACCGCCAGATGGTGGGCTTGAGGTGCCGCCACCGTCTCCATTGGGATTGTTTGTGTCTGATTTTGTCTTTATGTATGTAACAGCTTCGCCGGTGTTGTTGTTATAGGAAACATTTATCTTAAGGGGAATGCTTGCGCCAGCAGTTGATGATGTGGTAAGGACATTATCATATCTATACAGGTTGTCAGGCTCATAGAATGGCATATTGTATTCTGTATTCTGGTAATACAACCAAAGATTCGCGACAGATGTTGAGTTCAATGCTTCATTTCTTGCATTGTAAAGCGATGCTTTCACCAGGCCAAAGGTTGCTGATGGGGTGTATTCCGTAAGAAATGAGTAATTAAACAAAACATTCATCGTCTTTGAAACATTGAAAGACATGTTGTGCCCATCCGGGATGTAGTTCGCGTTCTTTGTCGCGTTTGCAAAAATACTATAGTTTCCTTGTGTGTCATTGGCCTTTATTTCATAAGAATAGTCATCAGCATATATGCCGTCGCCGCGCTCAGAAGTTTCATTTCCACAGTATTTCGTGATGTTTACAGTCCAGTTGGCGTTTACAACAGTATTGTTGTTTGTGTCAAGAAGGTTGATAATTACGGTCTCGCCGCGGTTGTATATTGTGTGCTCAACAGGCTCAAAATGATAAACATCGGTAACATTGAAACTAAGATTCTGAGGGCCTGCAACCTCGCCGCTCCAGTTGATATTGTCGCCAAGGTCGTATGCGAATATTTGGACTGTATAATTTCCTGTCTCATTCAGGTTGCTGTTTAGTGTTATTTTCCATAGGTCATCAGATATTTCGCTTGTGACTGTCTTGTTGAATTCTCCTGAAGGCCCGGCCACATTTGCAGTTGCATTTAGGACATAGGTTCCTTCGTCTGTTATGTTCGCGTATATGATGAAATCCGTCTTTAGGTTTGTCTTGTTTGTTGTGTTGTACAAAAACCAGAAATCGTTTACTGTTGGAGGGGTATTGTCTTCCAGTATTACTGAAATGTTTGTTTCATTCAGCAGGAACATCCCGTCAAGGCTTGTTGAATTTATTGTCATGTTTATGCCGGCAGTTCCGAGTTCTGTTGCATTCAGGTCCCAGGAAATGCCTTCTGCAATATCTTCGAAATAAAGATAAGGAATGTTCTTGCTCATGTTTTCCCCGGCACTGTAATTAAGGACTGTCTTGTTTTCAATAGTAAGATTTATCGTTATATTGTAGATATCGCCGATAACAGCCTTTATCCAGGGCATGTAAGTGTAATTGTTATTGACAAGCATTATGCCCTGACCATACGATATTATCGCCGGGCGCCCGAAATTGACAAAGAAACTGTTTGCATCTGTTCTTTTGGTGGTGCTTTCATTCAATATGATTTTAGGAGTTAGCTTGTATGTTCCGGAGCGTGGTGGAAAGTATGAAAAGTTATAGATAATGCAATCCGGCACATCATCTGTCAGGGGTACTGTGTATGCCTCAATAGAATATATATTGAGCCATTCGCCGCTCTTGTTCTGGACAATCTGTATTTTTTCGACCTTGCCTTGTGTTTTCTCAAAAATGCTCGTGTTTGTTGTGTTTGGCGGATTGATGCCGGATGCAACAAGTATCTTTTCTAATGCGGGTTCTTCGGGGTCCCCATAACCCGAAGCGGAAACTGTCTGCACATAATAGTAAACAGACACATTCGCATTTCCGTTGGCATCATCCCACAAGAGTTTGACATTTTTTAGCGCATATGCCCTGTTTAGGGTTATGTTGATTTCAACAGGTGCAGAACCCCCGCCATATGTTGTCCCAATCCAGCGCGTTTCAGTATTATTGTCTATTGTTGCGTTTGGGTGGTCCGGCGGGTTGTCCCCCCCGGTGCTTGAAGCTATCGCGCCGTTGGACAGGAGCGCCACATTTTTGGAATCTCCTTCCAGCTCGTAACAATCTTTTCCATCCGCAGTATAAAAATTATCACTGATGTTGTTATTTGTAAACCCGAACTCATTTGCTAAAGTAAGATTAGCATAATTTGCATCCGAAAAATTGCCCGCGAATTTGACCTGCAGGAATTGCTCATCAGTTATATTGATAGTACTGTTTGTGACGCTGACAAGAATATCAACCACCTGCGGGTATTTTTCCCGTGTTGAGGGTGTGCCATTTGCAGGAATGGCATTTATGCTCAATTTTACAAGCCCTGTGTTGTCTGCATAGAGATTTTCCCACCTAATCCATGTATGGTTTCCATCCTTTCTGTTGCCAAGCTGCTGTATAGGAAAGCTGCTTGTATTTATTATTTCAGGATTGCTTGATTCAAGAGTCAAATTCAGGTCCCATACATCTCCATCCTGAATGTGAATATCTGCGCTTATGTTGAATGTCTGGTTCTTAAGGATAAGGGCCTGCGACGGAAGGTCATTATACATTACCGTGTATATCTCTGCTGTCCCAAAAGCTACATCAAATGTTGTTGTGTTTGTTGCGAACTTATCATAATCTTCATCCCCATCAACATCATCAAAAACATCAAAAGTCACATTGTATGTGCCGGAAGACCATACCTGTGACTGGCAGTAGTAAACATGCTCTGTTTCAGATATTGTCTGAAATAATGTCATTTCACCACATCCACCATCATTAATCTCTAATTGCCCTGTGGTCTCATTTATGGCTGTATAATTCCATGTTGCCGTAATCATCTCAATATCAGTTGCGTTTCCTTTGACAGTGGCGTATATCTGCGCCCGCTCCCAGCAATTGATATCATCAACAATTCCATTAACCGTAAGATTCACAACAGTCACAGTTGAAACTGCTGTGTCATTGTATAATGTCGAATTGTCAAAAACAAAGACGCTAAAGTCATAAACCCCTGTATGGGTGGCATTGTATGTGCAATCGCTGTATTGGGAGTCCCCGGGAAAGACATCGCCATAAGGCGGCGGATTATAGCAACCTATTTGATTGAATGCCGTAGCATTGTAGTCTGTATTTGAAGATACATTGAAAGCAATGCCCGAGTGCAACGAATCATCTATATTTTCGAAAGTGTGGCCAAAACCAACATAATCACCAGCATATACATATATTGGCGGTATTAAATCGTATTCTGAAGATGTGCCATTGCCGGTCATTTTAATGTATGGCGCGAGGATTGATGTGTCGGTAGTGTACTGTGTAAGAATAGCACCGTTAATTAATCCTAGTTTTGACTGCCAGCGAGCAAAGGGAATATTATCCTGAGTATACAGCGGCGTTGCATCAAAGGATGTATTTAATGAGACACTATAAGACGATCCTTTACTGACATTGAACAAACATCTAATGATATTAACATGGCCTTTCGGGTTGTATGTTATTATGCCAACTTCGGCACTTCCAATAAGACCAGAACCGGTTGCAAAACAATTTATGGTTGTATCATTTATATTATAGAACACCTCGTTTGGAGAAACACAGGGTGCAATTATTAGGTCATTATATAATCTGCACCCCCCATCGATTGTGCACTGGGAGTAGATTACATTCTCTGCATTAAAAGATTCTTTATACATGGCATCTGTTATCTTGTCAT
>DAOVNB010000145.1 GCA_030630425.1 archaeon
CCCGCCACTTTCATTATTCAATCCGAATGCAGATTCAATCTTTTTCCCGATTTCAGCCCTTAATGTTTCAATGTCGTGCAGATAAATCACCTTTTCTTAACCACTGTTTGATGCACAACTTTAAAATAATTCGCCTAATTTTAAAATCTATATATACCATCCACAGACAACAATTAACAATGAAACAAAAAAAAGGTGTGATTGAGGGGTCTCTTGCATCATTTGTCCTTGCGGAAGAGCAGGTGCTTTTGGCAAAAGAGCGCACAATGCTTTCTTCCATGCGAACAGGGCTTGCATTTATAGGTGTAGGCCTTGTTGTTGCGAAATTCTGGGCAGACCTAATATTTCAGTCAATTGCCGCAATCTTGATATTTTTGGGTTTTGCAGAAATATACCGGGCAAAAGGAAAGCTCAGGGAATACAAAAAACGGCTAAGAAATCTAAGAAACGCAATAAGGAGCAAAGATACAGAAACACTTGAAAAAGTATGGTTTGAGTAACGCGCATTTATAAAAATTCTGTTTAAAAGAGGTATATAAAGAGATTATATTTGTAAAAAATAATTCTTCTAAAATAACAAGGTGAAAAAATGAAACTTTATGCGATTGGGGGATACAATGAAGTCGGCAAAAACATGACGGCAATTGAATCCAAAAACGAAGTTGTGATAATTGACATGGGTGTCCACATGGACAAGATTGTCGGCATGGATGAAGAAGAGCGAAACCTCCCGACAAAAGATATGATAAAAATGGGTGCGCTTCCGGATGACGCACAGCTCGAAGGAAAAAATGTTATTGCAATTGTGCTTACACACGGCCATCTTGACCACATAGCAGCTGTTCCAAGGCTTGCAGAAAGATACAAATGCCCTATAATAGGCACAGCATACACACTTGAAATACTTAAAAGAATACTTATCGATGAAGGAAAACCCCAGCTTGAAAAAAACCTGTTTCTTCTTGACGCGGGCGAAAAGGCAGAAATATCCTCAAACATCGAAGTAGAATTCATCCACATGACACACAGCATACCCGATGCTGTAATGGTTGCACTCCACACAAAAGAAGGAACCGTAGTTCATACAGGCGATTATAAGCTTGACAATAATCCTACTCTGGGCGAAAAGCCGGACTACGCAAGACTAAAAAAACTCGGTAAACTGGGTGTAAAGCTTCTAGTATCCGAATGCGTGAGAGTTACAGACGCCGCAAGAACAGAACCCGAGTATGTGGCAAAAGTAAAGGTTGCAGACGCAATAGACCGGGCGTATGAAGACCATTCCGCAGTTGCGATAACAACATTCGCTTCACAGATTATGCGATTGCGCTCCATAATTGAGGCAAACAAGGGAAGAAGAGAAATAGTCATGCTGGGAAGATCCTTAGAATCATATACTGCAGCCGCAGAAAAACTGGACTTGATTGACCTTTCAGGGATTAAAGTCTTTGGCAGGAGAAAGTCAATAGGTGCGGCCCTTAAGAACATAAAAAACAGCCCTTCTAAATATCTTATAATTGCAACCGGAAACCAGGGCGAGCCAAACGCGGTCTTGTCGCGAATCGCAAGAAAAGAATTCCAGTTTCTTTTTGACAAGGAAGACCAGGTAATTTTCTCATCGAATATCATTCCAAATCCGGTGAATCGCGCCAACAGGTTCGTTCTTGTCCGTGACCTAAAAGAACAGGGCGTGAGAATCATGGAAGGCGTGCACGTCTCAGGCCATGCACGAAGAGAAGACCATCGCGATTTGATACGGATGCTGAACCCTAAAATCATAGTCCCGAATCACGGAGAGACTGAAAGGCTTGCAAGCTACGCATCACTTGCAATGGAAGAAGGCTATATTTTAGGCGACACAGTAAAGATACTCTACAACGGCGCTGTTGTTGATATTTGATTAAATCAGTTGAATTGAACAAATACAATGTCGGTTAATAGTGAATTAATTACCTAAATAATATGGAGAATTGAATAATTCTTCTTTATCAAATTGTTCTTTAAATCCAAATTTAGACATTAACTGAGGGCCGTGTGCGAATTTATCATGATTCCCATTACCTAAATAAATAGAACTTTCAGAACTAATCCCGCCTTCGCCCGGAAAAGGAATACTTAGTGTTTTATCCCTATAATTCATGGTTGCTAAAGCATTATATCCTGCGATAGTTTTTGGCCCTACAACAACCATATGTACGGGAGTTTGTCGGTTTACGCCAACTTCAGAAAAATTACCAATATTATCTCCGACATCAAATATCAAATTACCCATATTTATCCACCACCAAATCAAATAAAACCAATAAACACAACTAAGCGCTAAATGTTTTTAAACCTTTCGCGAGTAGCGACAGTTGGCAGTGTGCAAAAAATACATTAATTTGAGATATTAGGCTTATTTTAGTCCTTAAGCAAAGGATAAGCCAGAATAGACCCCAAAACAATAATAACTCCGTTAACAAGAAAAAGCGCGTTTATACCCCACGCCTGCACCACAAAGCCGCTTGCAAGAAAACTTACAAATGCGCCGATTTTAGCGATTGAGACATACGAGCCGATTGTTGTCCCTTCAATTCCTTCTTTTTCCCCTATATCAGACATCAATGTCCATGCAGACACATTCCACGCGCTGTTGCCAAGGCCTATGAAAAACAGCGCAAAAATAAGCGCAATATACGATTCTGACAAAAATACAAGGCCTGTAAATATGCCCGAAACAAGAGTTCCCAAAAGAACGAAGACATATGCCTTTTTGTCCGCCCATTTGCCGAATACAAACTGTAAAATATGGGTTGCACCAAGCGCAAAATAGGCATAACCTGCATATGCATAGCTTAAGCCCATAGTCTCTACCACCAAAAGCGGCAGAAATATAGTAAATGCAGGAAATGTTGCATGCATCACGGTGCCAAGAATTGCCATTCCTTTAAGCTTTCGGTATGATAGAAATTCCTTGATATCGCCCACAAGGTCAAGCTCTTTTTTGCTTATGCGCTTTTTTTTCAGGTTATTTTTAGGAATGAGTATAAGCAGCCCTAAAAGAATCGCCGCCGCTGTAAGGAATGGCGCTTGCACAAACATACGGTCTGCAAGGAGCCCTCCCAAAACAGGCCCAAACAAGCGCCCCAGATACTCTACACTCAAAGATATGCCG
>DAOVNB010000152.1 GCA_030630425.1 archaeon
AAAATAAGATATTCTATTCCTTTTTGTGCTGTAAGCCTGCCAACATAAAGTATTGTGGGGGTTAAAGATGGATTTCTTTCAACAACATCATTCACACCAAAAGAAGAGCCATTATAGATAACTTCTGCTGTTCGTCCATATTTTTCATAAATTACATCTTTCATAAAATTGCTTACTGTAAATACATTATCTGCACTCAAAATCCCTTTTTTTTCAAGTTTTTCAATCTCGCTTTTTTTTGGGTCCGTAAGTGAGCGCATATGCTCTAGCGAATGTACTGTGTGTATCCAAATTTTTCCCATTGTCTTTTTTATCTTTTCTGCAGCAGCAACACCAATCCAGTCATGCGAAACAATTATATCAAAATTAATGTCTTTTGAATGAGATTTTATTTTTTCATTATATTCTTTAACAGCAGAAATGAAGTCTTCAATAGTTTTGGGTTTTTTTGCAAGGTTAACAGGGATTATTTTCAGGTTCTTGATTGTTTCTTTTGGCTTGCCCCCCGAAGCAAAAAGAGTGACTGCATGCCCTTTATTTGCGAGTGATTCGGAAACATTTAACACATGCACATCCATGCCGCCGGAAAAAGAATCTCCCGCACCCCAGCCGATGATTAAAAAGTTCATAATGAATTGATATATTCTAGTATTATTAAAATTCACATTTCCTCAACAGCATCAATTCCAAGAAGCTTTAGGCCATTTGAAATCACCTGTTTTGAAGCATACACAAGTGCTATACGGGAATTTTTAATGCGTGCATCTTTTTCTGCGATAACCGGACACTTCTGGTAGAATAGGTTGAACTTGTGCGACAAAGATAAAAGATAAGTTGCTATGTGGTGGGGCTCATATGTTGCAGCAGCAATAGTTACAGCATACTCGTATTTTGAAAGATGCAAAATAAGCTCTTTTTCTTCTTTTGTTGTTGCAATTTCAAAGTTTGGCGCTTTCTTTGCTTTAGCCTTCCGAAGTATAGAGCATGCTCTTGCATGGGTATATTGGAGATAGGGTCCGGTATCCCCTTCAAAAGAAAGCATGCGACCCCAGTCAAAAAGAATGTTTTTTATTCTGTTCTGCGATAAGTCATTGAACTTGATTGCACCAACACCAACAGCCCTTGCAACATTTTTCTTGTTTTTCAAATCAGAATTCTTCTCATCAATGATTTTTTCTGCAATATCATATGATTTGTTCAAAACATCCTGAAGATATACAACGCGTCCCTTTCTTGTTGACATCTTTCCTTCAGGAAGCGACACAAGACCGAAGCCTACATGAATTAATTGCTCTTTTTTGGCATATCCAAGCATTTTAGCACTTTTGAAAAGTTGCATAAAGTGTTGTGACTGTTCGCCGCCAACAGCATAAATTATTTTGTCTGGTTTGAATTTTTGTACGCGGTATTTTATTGTGGATAAGTCCCTTGTTGAATAAAGTGTTGCGCCGTCTTTTTTCTGTATCAAAAATGGCGGCATTTTCTTGTCGCCAAAATCAATAATGATTGCGCCATCGTCTTTTTTTGCGACCTTTTTCTTGAGTGCTTCTTCAATAACACCCGCATTCATGTCATTGTAAAAACTTTCGCCAAGCCACAAATCGAATTTAACATCAAGTTCGCTGTATGTTTTCCTGAATTCCTTGAGGGAAACATCAACAAACCAGTTCCATAATTTTGTGTTTTCTTTGTCACCATCTTCAAGCTTTTTGAATTCATTGCGCGCATAATCATTAAGGGTTAAGTCCTTATCACTCTTCTCATGGAATTTGACATAAAGTGCAAGAAGTTCAGGTATTGGATTTCGCTCAACCTTCTTTTTATCACCCCATTTTTTGTAAGCGTAAATTAGCTTACCGAACTGCGTTCCCCAATCTCCAAGATGGTTGTCGCGGATTACTTTCCAGCCAAATGATGTGTATATTCTTGCAATTGAGTCGCCAATTATAGTTGATCTGAGGTGACCGACAGACATGGGCTTTGCGATATTTGGCGCGGACATGTCTACAACCATGGTCTTTTTGGCCGGTTTTTTATGCGCATAGTTGTTGCCTTCTTTTGATATCTCATCGACGGCACTCTTGTAGAATGAATCGCCCGCATAAATGTTGATGTATGGGCCCTGTGCAACCACAGTACCAACAATAGAACCTTTAGTTATTTTTGTGTTGCCGGCAATTTCTTTGGCGATTTCTATTGGGGATTTTTTCATGCTTTTTGCATAAGAAAAACAAGGAACTGCAAGGTCCGCATCTATGTTTTCAGGAGGTATCTCAACAGCAGCGCCTTTAAGACCTGCGGCTGCTAAAACCTTTACGGTCTCTTTTTTCAATTGTTCAAAAGCATACATAAGAACCAATTTGCATTGCCAGATTTATATAATGTTTGCGCCGGCCGCAAAACAGCCGGTGCAAACTGCCCACCTAAAATCCCACCGAAAACATGGCGTTTATAATCTTCAAGTTTATGTGCTGTCATCATCAAAGGGTATTTCTTTCCTATGAAAATCTTCAGGCAGTTTCTTTACTTCTTCTATGTAAAGAGAATCGTCTAATTCTTTGGCCTTTGCTTCGTCAAGCACGATTTTGTATATCTCACATCCTTTTTCAAAAGTTTCGAAGGACTCTGATATTTTCATGGCATTTGCGATATGCTCGTAAAATCCTCCAAGTTCTGGCTTAGTTTTACTTATGCGCAGGTAAACAACACAATATCCTTTTTCTTTGCATTTTTCAAGGCCTTGCGCCATAAGTTTTTTGCTTATGCCATTCTCCTGATATCCCGGACAGACTGCAAGTTTGCTTAAGTAAATCGCATCTTGCCCGCCTTCAGGAAATACGGCATCATTAAAAAATGTAAGCCCTACATATTCGTTTTCATTGCCCGGTGTTGTAACATAATTTCCAAAACCACCGTGAAATGTGTGGGTTTCTTTCATGGTTTTGTTAAAGCATGTTTCAAAAAATTTGTGAAGATTTTTTGTATCACGCGTATCTGCA
>DAOVNB010000102.1 GCA_030630425.1 archaeon
GGAATATTTCCGGTAAACTGAACCTTATTTTCAAGTGAATACTGTTTTACAAGATCCCTACAATATTTGTAATATTTTCCACGCAGTGGTCCTCCCACCATCTTAATTATGAAATCGTCATGTTTTTGTGAAAATAGGTTAAATGCTTCTATTGCTAAATGTATGCCTCTTGACTTTCTGATATTTCTAGGAACTAAAATTATCTTTTCCTTTTTCCCCTTTTTAAAACAAAATTTATTTGTATCAATGCAGTTGGGGATAAACCATATATTTTTCCTTATTTCTTCAAAGAACTGTGTTCCTTCTTTAACATTAATACCGATGGTCCTTAGAAAAGATGTATCATTGGCTACGATTTTTGCACCTTTGTTTTTTGCCACCATTGCCGAATACTTTTTATATTTGTCAAACTTTAGCTTTGTTGGTTCACTCCAATCAAGTCCATGCGACACCACGATAACATTCTTGTGCCAAGCAATGGGTGGATAATGGAATGGGTAATGTGAAATAAGAATGTCTTGTTTTTTCAAAAATGTTTTCTTTACCCGCAACATAAAGTTAAACCAAAACCAATCCATGTTGACAAGAAAGGGAATTCCTGTAATTAATGGTCCTGGAAAACGCAAACTGGGTACATAATGGACAAATTTTGGTTTATTCTTGTTTCTTAGACTGATTGGTTGAACAACGCTTATATCAATACCATTTTTTTCAAAGATATTGTTCAGAGCGTTAATGTATGTTTCTTGTCCGCCGTATATGGGGAAAAAATGCATAGTTATCTGTGTTAGTTTGATGGGTTTCTTCATTTTAATCACGAGTTAATATTTTAATAATCCTTTTTGATGTCTTTCCATCCCCGTAGGGGTTACTGCGCTTCGCCATTCTTCGATATTCTTCTTTGTTTGTCAAGAGTAATGAAGTTTCCTTTATAATTTTTTCTTTGTTTGTTCCTACAAGTTTTGATGTTCCTAATTCTATGCCTTCCATCCTTTCGGTTACCTCCCGCATAACAAGCGCAGGTTTTCCAAGAGATGGCGCTTCTTCTTGTATACCACCAGAGTCTGTTAAAATAAGATAACACTTATTCATCAACCATAGAAAATAGGGGTATTCAAGGGGTTCTATCAAATGGATGTTGCTTTTGTTTTTAAGTATTCGCATAACCGGTTCTTGGACATTAGGGTTAAGATGTACGGGGTACACTATTTCTATGTCTTTATGTTCATTTGCAAGTTCTCGTAAGGAATAACAAATGTTTTCAAAAGGAGTACCAAAACTTTCGCGTCTATGTCCTGTTACTAAAATAATTTTTTTAGAAAAGTCTATAAACTTAAAATAATCAATATATTTTCCCTCCGTTTCTTCTTTAAGGATATCCAGTCCCAAAAATAATGCGTCAACAACTGTGTTGCCCACCACAAATATATTTTCCTTGATTCCTTCTTTTAATAGATTCTCTTTTGCGTTTTTGGTGGGGGCAAAATGATAGTTGGACAAGTGGCCTGCCAATGTTCTGTTTATTTCTTCGGGGAATGGAGAGTATTTATTTCCACTTCGTAAACCTGCTTCCAAGTGCGCAACTTTTATTTTTTTATAATATCCCGACAATGCTCCAACGAAAGTCGTTGTTGTGTCTCCTTGCACGAATATTATGTCTGGTTTAACTTCATTGAGCGTTTTATGGATTTTATCAAGTATGCTCACAGTGATATCAAACAAGGTCTGATTTTTTTTCATTATATTGAAGTCATAGTCTGGTTTTATGTCAAAGAAATCCAGTACTTGATCGAGCAATTGCCTGTGTTGGGCGGTAACACAAATCGTTGTTTCAAACTTGTCGGGGTATTTTTGAAATTCTTTTATTAGTGGCGCCATTTTGATTGCTTCAGGCCTTGTTCCAAAAACAAATAATACTTTCATCATTGTATTCCCTTCGTTATCTGGTTTTATTTTCAAGTGAATGTTTCATTACGAATCCTCTGATTTTATTCTTAAGTCGTTTAAGAAGAGAAACAGTAACAAAGTTTTTGTTTGTAACTTCATCTGCTTTTATATCTCGTATTATGTATTTCTGGTGTTTTAAAGGAAACTGCATTTTTTGGAGGAGGGTATTTGCGCGCATATCAATACTATTTTTGGTAAATGTTGCATCTTTTCCAAACCCAATATTCGACACCAAATTAACATTCGGGAGTATTGTCGGTTGGTTTTGTATCCAGCAAGTAAATGTCCATTGATAATCCCATGTATCTATTTTTCCCGTATATGTTTTTTCAAATATGTTTTTCCAGTATTTGACAGATTTTTTGTCATTCAGTATGTCATTAAGCCAATCGCCGTCACGGATTTCGGGCCAAAGTTTCATGTCAACATCGAAATTTTTCCAGGCTCTTCGCCATGATGCCCAGCCCCAGATATGGGAATAGCGAGAAAAATAATAACTATGATTGGTTCGTTTTTTTTCAAATTGGAAATTATTTCCGCTGATCATTGCAATGCGGTCATCGTCCCGGTATTTTTCCAATAATTCTTCACAAAACCTGAAGAAAGTCGGGTGGGGTAGGCAGTCATCTTCTAAGATGATTCCTTCTTCTTCGTTTTTGAAAAACCAATCTATTGCGGTGCTGATTGATGTTTTTGCGTCAAGATATTTTTTCCGGTACAATTTATGAACTTTGCAGTCCCAGTCAATGTTTTCTATTATGGTTTGAACGGCATTCCATTTTTTTATTTCTTCTTCGTTTTTGTCTTTTGGGATGTTTTGGGCGATATATAACTTTTTTGGCTGAATTTGCCTTATTTTTTCGAAAACTTTTTGTGTGGTTTCCGGCCTTTTGAATGTGATGAACAGAATAGGTGTTTTAAACCCCTTTGTTTTTGCGGATTTTGGTTGTTTATTCGCTATCATTTACTGCACCCTCGACGCAATTTTTGCATACTTCGATTTTGAAATAATTCCCGTTTTTGTGTATATCTCTTAATTTATTCATTTTTTCTGAGGTCCAAACATCTATGATGTTATCATTTTTTATGTTGCCCATCCTTAATTGTTCACCGTAAAATGTGCAGCAGGGCAGTATATATCCTGAATTGTTTAGAACCAGTTGTTTGAATGGCATTGAGCATTGAAAACCTATTTTTCGTTTATTTTTCGTTGTTGTGCTTTTTATGTCCTGGCTGCTTTCAGGGGGCTTTATCATTTCCTGCACGCCAATCATTTCTACTTTATTTTTCCAATAATTGACAAAAGATTCTAGTTCGTGTTCGTTAAGTTCGGTCCGGACGAAATTGACCCGAACAAGAGGGGTGATTGAGCCTAGTTCTTTTCTTTTTTGAAGAAGCAGTTCAACATTTTCAACAACTTTCTTCAGATTGCCACCGGGTCTTACCAAATCATATGTTTCCGGGGTATATGCATCTATTGATACTTGTATTCTTGTAAGTCCTGAATTAATAAGCTCTATTGCAAACGCATCGTTTAAAAGAAGGCCGTTGGTACTAAAATAGATGTCAAGAACTCCTTTTTCTTTAGCGTATGTGATGAATTTAGTAATATCTTTTCTTATCAAAGGTTCATTAATGTAATTCAGTTTTATAGCTTTTAATCCTTTTTTTACGCCAATATCAATTATTTTTTTGAAATCCTCGAATTTGAACCACTCTTCTTTGTTTCTCTCTTTGCTTGATTCTGCAGAATTCGGGCACATTGGGCATTTAAGATTGCAGGATGCATTCAATTCGAAGTCTATTTGAATAGGAAATTCGCTTACAGTTTCAAGGCGGCTTGCTTTTTCATATTGGCTTCGGTATTCCTGCCATTTATCCCTGCCAACAACATCTGCAAGAATATCCATTGATTCCCTTCCGAGAATCCCTGTAAGTTCTGTTGGCTTTAAGTCAATGGAGTCTTTTTTGTTCATTTTAATTCTTCCATA
>DAOVNB010000123.1 GCA_030630425.1 archaeon
TATAAAGGCAGTTGATTATGTCAACAATGCGAGCATTGCATCTAATGAGGCAGATGCCACGACACTTATAGGCAATGAGTCAAACGACCCAGACGGCGACAGGCTTCCGACAGACTGGGAAAACCACTACAACCAGAGTGATAATCTTCTTGATCCTAACAACAATGATACTAACGGCGACGGAATAACAGATGACCTTGAAGACCCTGATGAGGATGGGCTTAACAATTATGAAGAATATGTCCTTGGAACCGACCCGAACAACAATGATACAGACAACGACGGAATGCCTGACGGATGGGAAATTGATAATGAATTGAACCCTGTTGACCCTAAAGATGCTGCTCTTGACAATGATGGTGATGGGCTTACAAATCTTTATGAGTATCTTGAAAACCCATATAGAACTGACCCGAATAATGCAGACACTGACAGCGACGGCATAGACGACGGAACAGAAATTGCAAACGGCTGGAACCCTCTTGACCCTAACAGCCCGTACTGTACTGTAAACTGTGGAGGCGGGGGTGGAAGCTCACGCGGATACTATGGCGGTGGAGCTACCATCATTGTTCCAAACGAAACAAACGAAACACCAAAAACGCTTGAGTTCGCATCAATAGAGCTGCCTTCAGTTGTAAATGCCGGAGAGCCTGTTGTAGTTAATGGGTGTCTTGCAAACGCTGAAAACCTGACAGCAGAAAACAATGTACTTCTTTATATCGATGATGTGCTTGTAGCAGAAAAGGAACTTGATGGGGAATACTGCTTCAGCATTTTATTTGCAGGAACATTAGATGCGGGAATCCACAAGATAAAAATAAAGATAAACAACACAGCACTTACAAAGACAAGGACATTCACGCTTAAGGCAAAAATAGATATTAAGGAAATAAAAACAGAACATCTCATAATCGTAAACAAAAACACCACAATAGGTGCTGAGATACATACAGATGCTCCTGGAAGTGTTGATACAACACTTTTTGTCAATGGCAAGCTTGTTGAGAAAAAAACAACGCGCATTGTGAATAAAGATACAATAAACTTCAACTACGCATTCAACAAAACTGGGGAAAACAACATAACAATTATTGCAACACTTGCAGGCAGTAAGGATGAGCTATCAAAGAAAGTGAATGTTATTGAAGGGACTCCGACAGGCCTGTTTTTCGGCATACTCTCTGATCCTTCAAATTGGATAATTGTGCTTATAATACTGATTGTCGCAGGAGTTTATATCAAGCGAGAGGAAATCAGGGCATATGCAGGCATTAGCGGCGCTTGATTAACCGATATATTGCATAAGCAAAAAGAATAACACCAACCACAACAATCGCATAAGCAATATAATCCGGCGCCGGTACGGTTAAAACTTCTTTTGGTGTTTCTACCAACACTGATTCAGACATCGCAGGCAATGCCTGGCCGCTTTTCTGGACACTATCAGATACATTTGAAAACATTTTTATTGCGTTCAACCGCGCCACACCCACCATAATAAACAAGACACTTACAGGAAGAACGATACTTATCTCTGTTGAGAACATCAGCTTTTCTGCAGACATTGTAAGCGAGTAATATTTCCACTTATACCCTTCATCATTTATAGATACAAGGCCTGCATTTTCAAGCTTATCCAAGTGCTCTTTTACAGTAGACACATGCATGTTAAGCTCATCTGAGAGCTCTGTCTGTGTCTTTCTTCGTGCCTTTAGGCTCTTTATTATCTTGAGACGCGTTGGTGATGAGAGTGCGCGGAATGTATCCGTATTAAAATTCATAAGAATATTTATGTTGATTAGAATTATATATTTACTTTGAATCGTTGAAGCTCAGCACATCAATTATTTATTAGCCAACAATTCAATTACAGAAGATAATTTTGGAGCAGGCGATGTTCTCAAATAATCACGAAATAATTGCTCTTCATATTCTTTAATATATTCAATACCGAAACCTGCTGTTTTCAGGTGATTGGAAATTGAATCTTTGGTGTGAAGATATCTTGAGACAGTTATTGGCGTGATTTTCATATCTGAATCAAATAATTGGTACGTAATCATCTTGGTATTATTATCATATTCAGTATTTGGTGAGTTTACTTCCCAGTCTTTCTTCCTTACGACTATAAAAACTCTTCCACTTGGTTTCAATATTCTATAGAATTCCTCAAGTGTTTTATCAAGTTCTTGTTTTGACAAATAATGGAGAATTAATCTGGCATATATAAAGTCAAAGCATTTGTCATCATATGGCATCGGCTTGGTAACATTTTCAATTTTAACCTGTATCCTGTTAGACAAGCCCTGCTGTTCAATTATTTTTTTTGTTTTTCCGAATCCTTCCGCATCTATGGTAGTTGCAATTATTTGCCTTTTCTTATTTTGTAAAGCCATTTTTATTTCAGCAAATCCGCATGTGCTGATGCCCGGACAAAAAATCAATAAATCTGTATCTCTAAGCAAACCAACCCCTCTTTTTTCTGAAGGCGAGAATTTTGCACCAAGTTTACTGAAATCAATTTCTTGCATATCACTAATAAGATTACCAGGAATTATAAATATTTTTATTGTGCATAACCCACATCACAAAAACAATAAAAAGCTTGAAATCCACCAACTGAACCTAAATTTCATGATTTTTAATTACTTGGTGTGGGTCGCCGGAAAATTAAATGTAACTCACTTTTATATACCCGAACCACACAATATATACACTATCAAATTCTATGGGTGAAATAAAATGAATGTTGAAAAAATATTTGGGTTAAATGCGGGAAAGGTCTGGAAATCATTAAATAAAAAAGGCGCAATGTCTGCAACAATGCTTGCAAAAGAGACAAAATTAAAAATAACTGAAGTCCATTCTGCTTTAGGCTGGCTTGGCCGCGAAGGCAACATATCAATTACAAAGAAAAAGACAGGGCTTACATACAGCATCTGTTAGGTGTTTTTTTGAATGTTGAAACCTGGCTATTATTAAAAAAAGGGCTTGAAATTGAATCCCTTTTTAAAAGCCGTTTGAAGTCAAGACTTAAAAAAAGAATGACTCTTGGGAAAAAAACAGACAGTTTACGGGAGAGAAAATACGAGCTTGACGATGGCACAGAAATAGAACTTAAACTAATGCTTTTAATCACAAACCCGCGCGCAAAAATAAAGATTAAAAGCAATACCGAAGAATCATTTGAGAAAATAAAAAACGATTTAGGGCTTATTCTTTAATTTAATTGCAACTTTCGCCACATGCGCTCCTAAATTTCTTGATGTCTCAATACCAAACGCATCTTTTTTAGAATCTGCCTTGTTTTGGGCCTGTCCGGTTCCGCCATAATGCCTTGTGTTTTCATCCCCTACAACAATCATGCCGTGTATAAAAAAGAAATTGTGTATCTGCTGAATGGCTGTCTCCTGGCCGCCGTTCCTTGCGCCCCCGACTGAAATCGCGCCCCCGATTTTATCAACAAGCGCGTTTTCTCTTCGTAAGTATCTTGTCCTATCCACAAAGGATTTTAATTGGGCAGACATCCCTCCAAAATATACAGGAGA
>DAOVNB010000156.1 GCA_030630425.1 archaeon
ATGTTATGCATAAAAGACATGGCAAGAACCACAACAACATCCTGCGCCAAAAGGATGCCTACAGAAATTCTGCCGCTTAATGTATCGAGTTGTTCTCTATCAGACAAAAGCTTTATTGCAATCATGGTACTGCTGAAAGAAACAATAAGGGCAAGATATATAGATTCGATATTGTTGAATCCAAGATAACTTGCCAGGATAAATCCCCCGCCTGCGGTCAACATCATCTGGATAAGGGAACCAAAAGACGCGATTTTTCCGACATTTTTAAGTTTTGTAAGATCCATTTCCATACCAACAGTAAAAAGAAGAAGTGCTATTCCTATTTCAGAAAGCGCCACTATAAGCGCTTCATTAGTTATAATTGCCAATCCTTGAGGCCCGAGCAGAATCCCGGAAAGTATGTATGCTGGAATTACCGGCTGTTTTAGAATTTTTGCAAGAAGCGCGAGCATAGTGGAGAAAAGAACAACAAGACCAATATCGTAAAGAATTATAAGCTCCATGATATTATTTTTGGGTTGTCAGCATATAAATATTTTCTGTATTTTTTAATTGCATATAACTTACAGACCGCAATAAAAAAGCTTGAAATCCATCAAAGGAACCTAAATTTCATGATTTTTAATTGCATATAAACCACATCACAAAAACAATAAAAAAGCTTGAAATAGACCAATTGAACCTAAATTTCATGATTTAATTTATTGTCTGGTGCGAAGAATAAATAATCTAGTAACAGCCATTGCATTTTTTGGGTCGGTACATGTTTGTCACTTGATCGCACATATTTCCTGCAGTGTCAAGAACTGTTTCAGTATAATCTGTGAGTGTTTTATATGCATTTCGTAATACTTTTGAATCTTTGTTTAAAACACTTGCAATGTAATTAACAACCCCCTCATCGTCAACACCATGTGTTTTGTAATCCAAAATGTTTTCTTGACAACTGTTCAGTTTTTCACCCGCATGTTTCAAAACATTGCTGAGCTTTCCGCCAGCCATATCGTAAAGATGTAAAGCTTCATGGGTCATCACTGCGATTTTTTCTTTATATGGCAGCGAGTAGAACTCTTTTGCATTGACAACCAAGGTTTCTGCGCCATTGTATGCTTTACCTACAGCCGCTATAACTCCTTTTGGAAGATAATTTGAGACTATTGTGTTTTTTGGTCGTACATTAATGCCTGTAAGTCGAGATGCATCGTCAAAAGCAGTCGTTACATCATCTAAAGGCTTTTCTTTTCTAACAAGACCGTAAACCGTTTGGCAGATATTCATAACATATTTATTACCTAAAAAACTATTTAAATACATCAATCACTTTAAAGTAACAACCAAAAAACTACAAACTCTCAACAACAGAAATTTTTTCTTCAAAACCCTTTTTTAATTTTTCTTCAAAAATGCTTTTAAGCGCCCTTTTTTCAACAGCCGCATATGCAAAGAAACGCCCTTTTTTGCCGTTACACAAACACACACTTTTCCTTTTTACAACTCCTGCAATTACAAGGCGCCCCAAAGACCTCTGAACAGTGCTTTTGTCCTTTGAAAGACTTTTTGCAATTTCATCAGCACAGCTTGTTTTTGAATCAATAAGTTTTTGAAAAACATCAAAATCATTTTCAGAAAGCCCCAAAACATCAGAAAAAAGCTCATTTAAATTATTAATTTTAGAATTCATAAATATAAACAGATAAAAAGATTTAAATATGTTTGTGTTAGATGATGTATATAGCTTACATTAACTAAAAAAGGTGATACTTGATGGCAGAAAATTTAGTCCATATAACAAAAGAAAATTTTGAAGAGGAGGTTAAAAACTCTGAAGTGCCCGTGATTCTTGATTTTTGGGCCGGGTGGTGCGCCCCATGCATGATGTTGGGCCCAATTTTCGAGGCTTTGGCGCCAAGTTATTCAGGAAAGATAAAATTCGCAAAAGTGAACACTGAAGAGGTGCAGGAAATAGCACAGCAATTTGCAATACAGGGAATACCGTCTCTTATTGTGATGAACAAAGGTGTTGAAGCAGACCGTTTTGTTGGTGCTATGCCTGAGCCGATTTTAAAGCAAAAAATTGACGAAGTGCTTGAAAAATTAAGCGAGTAGATTTAATGGTTAATACATGCTGTGTTTGCTTTGATAAACAAGACAAAACTCAAGACATAAAAATAAAAGAATTGCTTGAATCATCAAAAACAATTGCAATTGTTGGCATCTCAAGAGATAAAGAAAGCACATCAAACAAGTGTGGGGTGTACTTAAAAAAGCACGGGTTTATTGTGATTCCTGTAAACCCAAATGCTGAAAGAATACTTGGAAGTCTATCAATGAAGTCTCTTGAAGACATTAAAGAACCCATAGACATTGTAAATGTTTTTAGACCGAAAGAAGAAGCCGGACAATTAGCAAACAGTGCCGTTAAAATAAACGCAAAAGCAATATGGTTTCAGGAAGGCATAATAAGTAAAATTGCAGAAAACATTGCAAAAAAGAACAACATTTTCTTTGTTCAGAACAGGTGCATATACAAAGAGCATAAAAAACTTTGCCGCCAAAAGACAACTGCGTGGAAACAATGAAAGATTTTTTAGTCAAAATAAAAATAGCAATGGACCGCGGTAAGTACTGGCTAAGTTATGTCCAGTTTTTCATGCTTTTGTTCGTTCTTGTAACAAGCATGAAGCAATACACAACATTTTCTTTTATTGGAAGCACAGAATGGCTTTTATTGCTTACCGTAACAACTCTTGTTGGTTTGGTTGTTTTGGGATACCTTGATTTGAAAGTATTGAAAACATACCAGACAGAATCAGAAATTTATGCACGAGTGAATCCAATTCAAAAAAAGATGCTTGACAATCAGGAGAATATGCGCAAACAATTAGATAGATTAGAAAAGCACGGTAACAAGTGATACCATATGGAAAAATACGA
>DAOVNB010000010.1 GCA_030630425.1 archaeon
GATGTATGCGGGCGATGCATCCGGGAGAATATTTAGTTTCCCAATACCAACATATAATATCACAAAAGATTTTGACTGGGATTCGCCAAATTCAAATCTTCTTTTTGAAGTGACTGCAAAATACGGAATTCCTTATTTTCAGAATTATGTTGGGAGCAACCTTGACCCAAGCTCAATTAGGGCAATGTGCTGCAGGCTTAACATAAACCAGACAGAAATAATGAAAAGGCCGGGAAACATGTGGGGTCCGGGAGATTCTACGGGGTCTATCGGTGTTGTCACACTCAACTTAAACAGGATTGGGTATACTGCAAAGACCGAAGAGGAATATTTCCAAAGGCTTAAACACTTTATGGTTCTTGCAAAAAACTCTCTTGAGCTTAAAAGAAAAGTCATACAGCAGAATCTTGACAATGGCCTTATGCCGTACACAAAAAGGTATCTTGGCACATGGAAAAACCACTTTTCTACAATAGGGCTTTGCGGAATGCATGAATCATGCCTTAATTTTCTGGGAAAAGACAAAGGCATAAACACTGAAGAAGGAATGCAATTTACAAAAAAAATCCTTCTTTTTATGCAGGATGTGACCCGTGAGTTTCAGATAGAAACAGGCAGCCTTTATAATCTTGAGGCAACGCCTGCAGAATCAACAGCTTACAGGTTTGGGCGAAGCGATAAGCAGGCATATTCGGATATAATCACTTCAGGAAGTGATGATGCGCCTTATGTTACCAATTCAACACAGCTTCCTGTACAGTATACAGACAATGTTGTTGAGGCAATAGAGCATCAGAATGAAATACAGCCGATGTATACCGGAGGAACAATATTCCATACATTCCTGGGTGAGAAGGTTTCAAGCACTGAAGCATGCAAAAGCCTTGTGAAAAAAATATCCCACAACACAAAACTTCCGTATTTTAGCATAACCCCGACATTCAGCATATGCCAGAAGCACGGATACATTGCAGGCGAGAAGTTTGTATGCCCTACATGCGGCGAGAAAACAGAAGTGTTCTCAAGAATTGTTGGGTATTTTAGGCCTGTGCAAAACTGGAACAAAGGAAAGCGTGCGGAATATCATGACCGGAAAGAGTATGATGAGCAGAAATCCCTGAATCACCCAATGACTCCAATAGCTGAGCCGCCGCAAGAGCCTAGAGCGCCTATAGAAGAGGCATCAAGCGCATGTGAAGAGTGAGCAACATGAAATACCTGCTTTTTACAACACCGATGTGCCCTAACTGTCCTTCAATGAAGGAATTTATGACGGGCGTTAAGATGCTGGGCGAGTTTGTTGACGCATCAACAGATGACGGCCTTAAAAAGGCATCGGATTTCGGTGTGTCTTCAGTACCTACTGTTCTTTTTTTAGATGACAAGGATGATGTAGTGTCTAAAGCACACACAGTCAATGATGCACGAGCGGCAATAGATAAAGAACAGTAACGAGGAAGTTCAATGGCGCGTATTGTTCCGCTTGATTCTGTTAAATTTTCTCTGAATAAATCAGAGAACATCTTTATCGGCTTTAATGAATCCCTTGAAACAGAGAAACTTGGCATCTATTGTGCACTGTTTTCGCTACCCCCGATGGAGCGTGTTTCCTGATGGTTCTTATAAAAGGGTTTGAGAAGACAACACTTATTGATTTTCCGGGAAAAATTGCAGCTACTGTTTTTCTTCCGGGCTGTAATTTCAGGTGCCCCTACTGCCATAATCCTGAGCTTGTTTTGGATTTTAAGAAGCTTAAAAGCATTAGCGAAACATTTGTGCTTGATTATCTTGAGCAGAGAAAAAAATGGGTGGATGGGGTATGTATTACGGGCGGCGAGCCCACACTTCATAGCGATTTGCCTAAATTCATGAAGAAAATAAAAGATGCTGGTTTTCTTGTAAAACTTGACACCAACGGCACAAATCCTGATATGCTTGAAAAGCTAATTGCAAAAAATCTTGTTGACTATGTTGCTATGGACATAAAGGCGCCGAAATATAAATACAATGATGCTGCGGGCGTTGCTGTTGATATCAGCATAATAGAAAAAAGTGTTAATGTTCTTAAAAAAAGCAGCATTGATTATGAATTCAGGACTACTGTTTTTCCGGGCATGGTTGATGAAAAAGACATGCTGTCAATTGCCAAATGGCTTTTAGGCGGAAATGCGTATTTTCTTCAGGCATTCAAGCCATCAAAACATATTGATGCGAATATGAAGGAAATACCTATGACTGATAAAGATGAGCTTGAAAAGCTTGTAAAAATTGCAGAAAAATATATTGATTGTGAAGTGAGATAATGAAACTGATTCTTGCATCAAAATCCCCGCGAAGGAAAATGATTCTAGAAAAACTGGGGCTTGACTTTGATATTGTTTTGAGTAATGTTGAAGAGATTGAGGATGAAAACGGGAACATTGAAGATACTGTAAAAAAGAATGCGGAACTTAAAGCAAATGCTGTCGCGAAAAATAATGATGGTGCTGTTGTGATTGGCGCAGATACGCTTGTTGAATTTAATGGCAAAGTTTTGGGCCAGCCGAAAACAAAGGACGATGCGCGCGAGATGATTGCGTTGCTTTCCGGCGAAACTCATTTTGCAGTTACCGGAATCTGTGTTTTGAATACAAAAACAGGCGAAAAGATAATTGATATTTCAAAGACTCTTTTGAGATTAAGGGCTCTTGAAGATTACGAAATTGATGACTACATAAATTCCGGTGCATATTGCGGTAAAGCAGGCGCATATAATATAACTGATGATTTCGCGATACGGTCTATTGAAAGACTTGAAGGGTCATATACTAATGTGGTTGGGCTTCCAACAGAAAAGCTTATACCAATTCTTAAAAAGTTTGGAATTAAAGTATGATATTGGGTGATATGATGGATAAAATAACAAAAGATAGTATAATCGGTGATGTTGTGAGGGAAACCCCTGAACTTGCGGCAGTATTCTTAAAGCACGGGCTTATGTGTGTGGGCTGCGCTTTTGCATCACAGGAAACAATTGAGCAGGGATCCATGAGCCATGGGATTGATATGGACCTTCTTATAAAAGAGCTTAACGAGCATATTGAGAAAGGGAAGAAGTAATTAGTTGAGTTTTACGGGTATGAACTTCAATAAGTTGGTTCCGGAGCTTACTGTTTCTGATTTGAGCAAAAGTCTTGAGTTCTACGCAAATGTTATACCGTAAGCTATTTATATACCTTTTAAACAAATATACTCCTATGAATATCGAGCGTATTATCGGAAGTTCTTTTAGGATGATAAAAGATTCACCAAGAACTGTTTTGCCCCAGTTTATAAATTGGGTTCCTATACTTCTTTTTTTCACAATTGTTCTCCGGTTTGTAAAAGACCTTGAGGCTGCGGGCCTTGATGCGACTGTATTGGATGAGGCAACTATTGAATCAGCAGTTCCTATAATTATGGGCATTGCACAGCAGTATATCCCGTTGGTTTTTTTGGCAATCGGGCTCATGATTTTTACCAGTTCTTTTGTCAGGGCATGCTATCCTGAATTATCGAGGCAATATGTGAACGGAAAGAAAATTGACTTGAAAAGAGCGCTTGAGTCATCAAGAGAGCGGTTTTTAAGCCTTATTGCGACTAATATTGTTTTTGGGCTTGGCATTTTTGCATTATTTGTGTTTCTTTTTGCACCAATCGCAATTACGCCATATTTTGCGATTATAAGTGTAATAGGCACGATTCTTATTATTGCATACGCTGTGCCTTTGGGTATGATGATTTCACCGGTTGTTGTCCTTGAGAAAAAATCAATTGTTGGCGCAATAAAACAATCTTATGCGATTATAAAGAACAATAAGTTTAATGCATGGGTTCTTGTGATTGTGATTGCTATTATTCTTATGGCATATAACGGCATTGTGTCTCTTTTAACTTCTGCCCTTACAGGGTCGCTTGGTATGTATACGGTTATTATTGATTTGATTGCGGCTGTTTTTTCAGGCACTTTTTCGCTATTTGCCTATAATTTCTTCTACTTTGACATATTGAAAGAGAAAAAGAAATAATTTGTGGATTAACGAACATATTGATTTAAAATTCATTGTTGGTGTGGAGGTTTTAATGTTATCAAATATACTCGTTGAATACCTAAATGAGGGCGATATCCATAAATATTCTAAACTTGCAAGAACTATGATACTTGAATCGCCTCATTATCCAGAGTTCTCAAAAAAATACCTTGTGCGTGATTTTTCTATCAAACAGGTAAAAACAAATATTGTGCTCAACTGAGTTCTCGTACGGGAAGGGAGCATCGGACGAACGAATACTTTCTGAAACAGGTAATGTTTATATACAAACAACACCAATGCTATTTTATGAAAAATATATCATTAACTCCAAAATACATTCGATTAGTTCAAGGACCTTGCTGTTGTTGCGTTACCGCATTTCAAATGATTCTTTACCGAAGAGGATTTGGGCTTTTTGACCAAGAAGAATTGGCAAAAGATCTTAAAATCAAAATGAACAAGCATGATCTTGAAGCGTATAATATAAAGCTGGACACATATACAAACCCAAGCGATGCAGGAATGAAAACCACAGAATCTGAGAAAATTATAAATCAAGTTCTTAAGAAAAATAATATTTCTTTAATGGCAAAGGGTGTACCGATTTCTAAGATATCAAATCTTAAAGAGTTCATAATCCAGAATTTGAGCAAAAATAACGATTTATGGATGGAATGGATGATATACAATGTTTACGACGAGAAGCAACATAAGAAACAATGGAACATGCCTCCGTGGATGAGTTGCCATGATAGCGTAATCGAAAGCATTAAAGAGGGACAAGACACGAAAGTTACGGTAGTTGATCCTTTTTGGTATCATAAACCCCGAATGGAAGTAGATATTAATAAAATAAAGGACGCGCTTGTTGGTTTTATTGTAATTCAAAAATTATGATGAATTGACGAAAATAATCCTTAACAATCCCTTTCAATTCTTGGCTGCTTTCGGTAGTTATGTTATCGCGAGAACTTAACTCAATGCCTATATTCGTTCGCTTGTTAAGATTGTTTGTATTGTTCAATCAAAAAATAAGGTTTCAATATCATTTTTTGAAAAAAACAATTTTCAATATGTTGTACTTTTAAAAAACCACTGGTTTAAGAAAGACTTTTGCATGTGGCAGAAATTCATATGATTTAGGAACCAATACCTATTGATGATTTATGTTTATGTGCTAAAAAACTTGTTATATTTACAATAAATCTGCGAAATCAAAGCTTTCGCTATCAAGTAAAAAATCATGAAATTTAGGTTCATTTAGTGTATTTCAAGCTTTTTTATTGCAGCCCATAGTTCGCAATAAAAAATATGAGAAATTTGCAGGCATTTGCCTGCTTTAGAAAAATTTAAGAAAAAACTTAACTTCTGTGAACCCTAACGCTGTTGGGGGTTACAACAAGATAGTCTTCATCAATTCCTGCTATGTCGCCTTCAAGTGCAACACAGGTCTTTCTTAGCCTGTCTACAGCCCTTTTCAGTTCTGTCATGTCTTTTTCTTTTAAGGCCCTTATTTTGATGAAAACAATGCTTCCTTCCCTGAGCATTTGCTGTATCATGTCAGTATCTGCAAAGTCATTCAAAGTTGCTATTCTTATTTTCTGGTGGCCGTCGCCTGCATGCTCTGTACCGTCAAGTTCAATATAATCGATATCGTCATCCATTACTTCTTCTTTTCTTACCCTATGCAAGAATCCTCTTAGTGGCATTGATAATCACCCGTATAATATATGCTTTTAAGATTAATTAAGTGCAACAATTTATAAAGGTTTTTACGACTTTTAATGGTTGAAGCTTTGCACTTCAGTGCGAGCGAAAGCTTAAAAGGCTTAAAACTTGAACAAGCCCCGTCTTTGGGCGGGGTTTTGAACCTATGTTTTACGACTTTTAGAAAAACGATATGCTGTTTTTTGATTGCAAAATCTCTAAGGGATATTTTTTGTCATCTTCTTTGGACTTTATGCGCTCATCAGGTCGTTGAAATATCCCGGGGTTTTTGATTCAAAGGTAATCTCTTTATGAGTGAATGGGTGTTTAAAAGAGATTGATGCGGCATGAAGAGCCATGCGCTTATATGCTTTGTCGTTTCCGTATTTTCTATCACCTACAACCGGGTGCCCGCTTTCTTTCAAGTGCACGCGAATCTGGTGCTTTCTTCCAGTCAATAGATCAATTTCTAAAAGGGAAAAGAATTTTGTCTCTTTAAGCACTTTGTATGCTGTTTTTGCCAGTTTTCCTTTTTTTGTGTCTGTGGTGGAATAGACTATCCTTGTTTTGTTTTCTGTAAGATGTGTGGTAATTGTGTCTGCCTGTTTTTTGAATTTACCGTGAACTACAGCCATATACTTTTTTTTGGTTTCGCCCCAATTGCTTTGAAGATAGTATTTTGCTTTTTCATTCTTGGCAAATAGCAGAATGCCTGAAGTGTCTTTGTCCAGCCTGTGGACTATGAATATTCGGTTTTTTGATTTTGAATATCCTTTTTTGACATAATCTGTTAATGCGTAGTAAGCGGTTTTTGTTTTTTCCTTGTCTGTTGCCATGGTCAAAAGGCCTTTTGGCTTATCCACTACAAGAATATCCCTGTCTTCGTAAATGATTTTAAGCCCTTTCGGCAGGAATTTATTGTTTGGTTTGGTTGTATTTCTTTTGGTCATTTTAAGCACTAAATAGTATTGTGTGTCGGGTTATATAAATTACGATGAACTATGGGCTTTTATGAATGGGTGGTTAGAATTAGGATGCCCTTCTATTCATTAGATGTCTGGTATTTATTCAAGCATACAATCCGGAAAATATGTGTATTTGTATTCTTTTAAAATAATTGACAATTCGTGTGATTTAAGGTCATTTTTCAATATGCTTCTTATGTCCATCAGCACCTGGTTGAGCTCATCGCTTGTTTTCAACCTGATTTCAAACTGAATGTCATGCAAGCCTATGCATTTGTAGTAATAAGTCATGCTGGGATTGTTTATGATGTAAAATTGCAGTTTTTTGTGCGTTTCTTTGCTTGTTTCATTCAGCTTAAGCATGACCATATACCAGCTGTATCCTATGGATTTGCTTCCAGACCATGCACTTGGCCTGTATTTTATTATCAGTTTGTTTTTTTCAAGTTTTTTCAAGTGGTGCCTTGCAAGCTCTCCTGACATGTTCAGCTTTTTTGCAATATCTGCTACGGGCATTCGTGCATCATGCGATAATGCTTTTAATATCTTAAGGTCTGTCGATGAAATCGGAACCTGCGTTGTATCTTTTTCAGGCATGCTTTGGTATTCCTTGATTTTGAACGGCTCATATAAGAAAGGAAGAGGTATTGTAACTTCATTCTCAACAAAATCAATTGCGTATTCGCTAATATGCGATTTAAATTTCAGTTCAATATTTTTCATCAGGTTGTTTGCATCAATGTAGTCCCTGACAAAAACTTTTAAAATCAGGTCGTAAGTTCCCATGCATTTTAAGACCTGTGCAATGTTTTGATGATTACGCAGCAATTCGATTATCTCTTTTTCAACAGCATCATCGATGTTTCTTAAGCGGATATTGATGAAATAAATCTGCCAGCCAAGTTTGTTTACATCAATAACGGTATTAAACCGAATTAGTATTCCTTTGTCAATCAGTTTTTTTACCCGATAGTTTACAACCTCTTTGCTTAAGCCCACATGCTTTGCAATGGCCGAGTACGGGCGCCTCCCATCATCAAATAATTCTTTTAATATTTTTCGGTCTTTTATTGTAAGGACATTCAAAGGAATGTCGTAATTTTTATCCATAATTTAACAAATAGTAATAAATCTATATAAATGTTTCCTTTTGATAAAAAATAACGACCATAATTATATATTCTATTAAACACTACTTAAGGATAACAACGAATTGAGGTAGATATTATGAAACTGTATGAAATGGTTACTGAACTTGAAAAAATAGATTTAGAAAATCAAAGTCCGCTTGAGGTTTTAACTAATGTGTATGGTATAATGGATTCTGTTAACCCAGTAACTTGTGCACATAATATAAAAGACGCCATGGGTTTGTATATTCGTGGTTGTGATAGTGAATGGGTTCCTACGGAAAAGGATGGGTTTATTGAGGATGTATATGGTGCTTTGAAAAAAAATATTGACTTAGAAACTCAAACTCCGTTTAAGGTCTTAACTGGGTTGTATGAAGTTATGGAGTTTATGAAACCTGTAGAGCCTGTAAGCTCTGTAAAAAATGCTCTTGAACAGTATCTTCGTGATAATGGATGGTCTCCTGAGCATGAGGATTGATAATATTTGCGATTAAAAATGCAGAACAAGAGTTATACAAGAAATAATTATTTTTGGGTGAAAAAATGCAAGAATTAGATGAAATTAAAAAGATTACTGGAGAATTGCCTGATGGAGTTATATATTTTAAGGATCCGGGTCTAGATGAAGAAAGATACCTTATAAATGTAAAAGATCCTTCTGAAATGAACGAGATAATGGTTGCACTTAAACAACTTGACAATGCCGATTCGGATAATTCTTATTTAGAGTATAGTCTTGGGGGACTTTCAAATAACTCTTTTTTTGCAGAACTAACTTACCAAGAGATACGGAAGGCTGAGGGTAAAGAAAAAATTATATGTATTTATCCAATAAAGCCCGATACTTTTTCGCGTGTCAAGGTTCCAAGAAATGCAGAAAATGTATCGTTGGTTGCGGAAAAAAGTGATAGCAAGGGTGCAATAATTTTTAATATAACGGATATAAAGTATCGTATAAATTTAGATTATAAGTGATTTTATCGTATGATAAAATTTTAAAAATAATATGGTATTATCTGTGGATTTTGATTGGGTTTAATTAACTTTATTTGTTGGGGCGCCTTGGAGAAAGTTTTCTAGATTTTTAGCAAAAATTTCTTGTTTATTGATTCCTGCTTCTTTTGTAATGTAGCCAATTGGCGGGTAAATTATGCAGTTGGGGTATTTTGAAAGCCTTTCCAGATTTTCTTTTGTCATTTCATCAGAATGGTCTAAAATGAATGTGATGTCTCCTGCTTTTAATCTTAGTTCCAACGCATCGATATCCACCAATTCCATTGGGGATGTGTTTATGACAATGGCGCCTTTTTTTATTTTTTGAATCCGGCCTTTATTTAGGAACTTTTCTGTATCATTTGTATGTGAAAGATGCAGTGTTAAAAAATCTGATTTAAGAATCAAATCATCTGCATTTTCGTATTTTATTCCTTTTGATTCTATGTCGATTTTTCTGTTTCTGGACCAATAGCCAACATCTGCGCCAAAACACAGAGCAAGTTCTGCGACCCGTTTACCAATATTTCCAAGACCTAAAATTCCGAATTTTTTGTTTTTAATTTCTGTGGGCGAAAACCCATCTTCTGAATAATTTTTGTTTCTCGCCTGCTTTTTTGCGGTTTCAAGTTCTCTTAATTGCTCTAAAATGACTGCAAAAACAAGTTCTGCGACAGATTCAGTACTGTAGTTGGGGACATTGCAAACCGCAATTTTTTTGCTTTTTGCATATTTTGTATCTATATTTCCGTAACCTGTTCCAAACATTCCGATATATTTTAATTTTGGTGCTTTGTCAATGATATCTTTATTGATTTTTACACCAAAACCCGCTAGCAGACAGTCTGTATCATTAAGATTATCTACAATTTTATTGCTGTCTTTAGCAAGATGCATTCTTTTCTTTGATAGTGTGTCAATTACGGCCCAATGGCCCGGACTAAGCTGCGCCTCATCCACATTAATGGCCAGGATTTTGTTGAATTCCATCCTTCTATGTATGTTATTTGCATCTAATGTAAGTTATCATTAAATTTTACGCATAATGAAAAGATTTATATGTTTGTTTGTTTATATTGCGTAATATGAGAAAATATACTGAAAATCTGCTAACACTTGATATAAAAGATCAAAAAATATTTGTAGAGCTATTTAAGAATGGACGGGTGCCATATTCAACAATTTCAAAAAATACCCATATGTCTAAGGATGCGGTTAGGTATCGAATTGATAAGTTAATTAAGGAAGGGCTTATGACCAATATCACAACAATAATAGATATCAATAAGCTTGGATGGTCTTCGTCTCTTGTTTTTTTTAAATTTGCGAATCTGAATAAAGTAAAAATAAAACAATTTATGTCTTATTTGATTGAAAGCCCATTTGTTGTAGAAATTCTTGAATTTGCAGGCAGTTGGGATTTTGCCGCCAGATTTCAGCATAAAGACACAATTCATCTAAATCAAATAATTAATAAACTTGAAGGAAATTTTCCTTACTTGATTGATAATTATTCAATATTTTTTATATCTGAAAGTATTTTTTTGCCATACAATGTGCTTTTTGAAAATGATGCATTTCAGTTTTCTCCTGTTAAAATTCAGCCATACAAAATAGATGATTTTGATTTGAAAATTCTAACTGCGATATCTACCGATGGGCGAAAATCATTGGCACAGCTTGAAGAAGAATTAAAAGAAAATAGAATGACTATTTATTATCGGATGAAAAAGATGATGAAATCCGGAGTGATACAACATTTTAGGCCAAATATGTTCACAGAAAAACTAGGGCTTCATTGGTATATAGTTAAAATAAAATTAAGCCAGCGTTCTGATGAAAAAATAAATTCTCTTATTAATAGATTAAAGAGTTTTAAACAAACTAATCATATAATGCTTGGATTTGGAGCAGCAGATATAATATTTTATACTCAAGTAAAAATTGTTCAGGAACTACAAGATATTATGTATATGCTTCGTGAGGATTTTAGTGATGAAATAAAATCAATAGAGTTTGATAATACTCTAAAAGATTACAAATGGGATTTTTTCCCTAAGGGTTTGTTGAAGGAAATTGGTTCACGATAACATTGTGTTTTGACTGCGATCACAAAGATTCAAGGGCAATTTTTTATTTTAGAATAATTTTGGAAAAATTGTTCCTACTCTTTTTTTATATTGTAAATATTTTTCCCCAAATTTTCTTTCCAAATAGTCTTCTTCATTTTTTATTAAAATTTTAAAAATAAAATACATAAAAAAAGGGATTGTTAATCCTAATAGTGAACCTTTAATTAAAATTATACCCGGAACAAAAAATATAATCCATGAAGCATATATAGGATGTCTGAAATATCTATAAATTCCTTTTGTGACTAACTTGCCATCTTTAAAATATTTATCAATTGTAAATGCCGGAATTAAAAAAACAGGTAGTCCTAGAACAATGAGAATTATTCCAAAAATTAAAGATAAATTAGGTGATATGGGGATAAGCAAATTAGAAAACCAAACATAGTTTAGAATAAAAATAATAATTACATAAATGCAAGATATTAATGCAAATTGAGGTCCCACACCCCATCTTGTCATTTTTTTATTTTTCATAATAATGGTTTATTTGCTTAGTTTAATAAAATTTTTGTTAGAAAAATTGCTCTTTTCCACTTTTTAGTTCTTGAAAATAATTGCAACTAACATATGC
>DAOVNB010000115.1 GCA_030630425.1 archaeon
GCCCCAGAAAACAACATCAATCCAAAGCATGCAGAACACATCAATACAGTTTTAAGTGGCCGGCCACCTTGTCTATTTTATCAGAATCTGACGGGCCAAGACCTGCACAGGTGATTGTTCCTTCAGGGATTTCTGTGCGCCCTGCATCTTTTATAAGTGCGCAGGGGATTTTTTCTTTTTTTGCGTTCATGAATATTTCTAAAAGCTCTTTTTCACCCGCAATTTTTAAGATTACTTTTTTTTGGCCTTCTAACTCCCACATTTCAGCATCTTTTTCCTCTGCTTTTTTATATGCCGAAACAGATGCATGCGCCACTTGAGCGCTCATTTTTCCTTTTGAGAGATTAAGATCATGCCTTACAATTATTGCCTGTTTCATATGTTTAGTTGTTTGAGTATATTTTAAAAGCTTATTTTTAACATATGAAAAATTTTTAATGCTGTTGCGTGCCGTTATCAAAATAGACAATAAAAGACCGAAATCAAGGGCATTTAGCTGGCCTAAAAAATAAGCAGTATTTGCTGCTAAAATCACAACCAGGCGCATACTATGTGACTTTTTTGACCAGAGAAACGGGATATACCCAAGAATCACAATTACAAGAAATGAGCCTACAGAGATTGTGATATTTGTTATGCTGAAAAAACACGCGCCGGTAAAGACAAAAATGTCGCTTATTCGCTCCATCGTGCGCCTGTTTTTGTCTATTTTTTTATCTTTTCTTAAAAATAGGGTTATTATCAGAAGAAAACCAAGCGCAACACTCACAAATAAGTGCCTTTTTTCAAAGAAAGCATATGCGATAATGGCGGATGCAATGGTTTTTATAAAAATCTTGGCTTCAGCAGTTATTTTTATATTTATAGTCATAGCCCTTATTTGCGCCGCTAAATATATATTTGTCGACCTTGTTTTCGTTCCAATTTGATTGATTTCTTCTATTGTTATCGTTTTTTGCATAAAATGTTGTTTGCCTAACTCTCACATTTTTGTGCATATTTACCGAAAAAGATATAATATGATATAATCGTTATATTCTATATATTTAAACAATTGTTATTTGTAATATTGTTTATTAGAAATAAGATATATTCTATGGATTAGATACTATATGTAATAATATACTTGTTATGAAATATATTATCTGGTATCTTTTATGTATTTGGGACAAACTTCCCAAATATAATATATCGGAAGAACTTCCCAAAAACAACCAGTTTTAGAGTATGTGGTATGTGTTTTTAAAATAAACAATCTGCTTTTTTTACGATATTTTGTCGAAATATGTGGCTTAAACAGCAGAAATACGCAAAAAACGACAATTTTCTTCAAATTCACGAGTATTTTTGCCAAAATATGGCCTGTGGTGTGAGAGTACTGACACAAATTAACTCTCACACGGATGTCTGGGGGGTTTGGCCTTTCTTTGACATAAATGCCCTTATAGACAAAATAATTGCTTCAAAGAAGCGCTCAGACCGGTTTGAAAGCTTGTAGAAGTCCCGCTCCACAACCTCAATCAAACCAAGCCCTATAAGCTTGTTTATCATAGTATAGTATGTTGTTTTGCTGATATTGTTTGCCGTACAGTATTCCTCCCATTTGGCCCGCTCAAACCGCCCATTTTCACCTGCACTTCTTAAGCCCTTAAGGAACTTTAATGCGTGTTCAGGAAGATCAGGGTTTTTGGTTCCCCGGAAAAGAAGCTGCAATAATGATTCAAAGTCCGGGGTTTCAAGAGGTTTTATTGTGATTGTTGTCTGGTATCTTTTGGATTTTTTTGGCATATTTTCACCCAAAAATATAGGGTATTTGCAGGTATTTATAGTTTTTCGTATTCCGATATATATTGGAATGAATTTTGAAAAATAATGGTTTTGAAAAATGTTCCAGTTTAGATAGTATAGGAATAGACCCAATTCTTACAATATGGGCGGGATATTGCACCAATTCAGGCAAAAAATAAACAAACCCCTATTTTTATTCCAGTAATATGCGGAATAGCCCTTTTTTGGCAGTTGGTTTTTTGTATTGAAAAATGGGAAATACTTCCCGAATATTCTGTATTTTTTCCGGCCAGAAATCTATTAAATAAATGGGACAAACTTCCCAAAAAACCAAAACAAAAAAATTACTTTTTCTTCCCCGGAATCTTGTTCATTTTCCTTACAAGATTCTCAAGATTGAAAGCAATATCGTCGCCGGTTTCTGTTAATTTGATGTATTTTACGCGGCCTTTCTTCTCAAAAGCGACCAAATTGATTTTTTCAAAAAGATCAAGTATCTTTACAGTATGTGAATACGTGCAGTCTGCCACCTTTGCAAGCGTGGATGCGTATGCTTTGTCCCCGCCTTCTTTTAGGGCAACAAGTATCTTTACTGGCTTGTCATGTAAAAATAGCTCCTCTAATATCGTTTTTTTATCTGCCATGTCATCGCCGTAATAATATTTAATATATATTATTCATTATCCATATTTTATTTTATCTAATTCAACATATTCTTTTTATTTTATTCATTCGGTTAATATTTTTTTAATATCTATATCTTATTTATCTTTTTTGAGTATATATATTTTTTGGTTCTTAAGCTCACCCAATATATTCAAGATTCTGCTTCTTTTTGTGTGAAACCGAAGGCATGCTAATTGGTGGTGGGAGTGAAATCTGCTCTGAAATATGTATTGTCTGTGTGATGCATTTGGCAAGTATTGCATTTACAACCATAAGGCCTATTTTTTCAGGCAGTTTTTTCTCTTTAGCATATGTTTCCTTGATTTTCTCTGTATCGCCCCTGAAAAGGACCCCTCCGGTTATTGTGATTGTTCCGATTACTGCGTCTTCTTTTGAGTATTTTGTTGTAAATTTGAACCCTATTTGTGAGATTTTCTCATCAAAAATAGGTATTTTTGTATCTTTTACATGCACAATATTGACATTATTGTCGATGCGGATATTGCCTGCAGGGACTGTATGTTTTTTAGCGTCAATAGAATCCAGATTTATTCCTACAATCATGTTTTTACACCATCATCTTTTATGTTATTATATATTTTGCACAGTGCTTTTATAATGGGCTCTTGAGACACCAAGGTATTGAGATATTGATATACCTAAATATTCATATATCTTGTTAAAAAACAAAAGCAACAAACTTACTAAAGTTCGTACATTCCTTTATAAACCCGTTGGTTGTGCACAACGGTAAACACATATATGAGCACAAATACACTCAGAAGCCCTCGTGCCAGCACTATGTTTTGAACATTTACAAAATACATGATTGCAAGAACAAATAAAAGATCAATAAGTTTGAAAATAATAAAATCAATTCTTTTATGCTTTAAGAGAAACCGCGCAAAAGGGTTCTCTTCAAGGCGGTTTCCAAATCTTTTTGTGAGCGTTAGTGTTTGATGTAGGTCAAACATCCACAGAACGCCTAAAATAACCGCAAGAATTTCAAACACTTAAATGACTTCCTGAACTTTCAAATACACAAACAGCATGAAAGCAAACATTGAGACAAACATTATAATTTCTATTATGTCTGTTTTTGTCATTTTATCGTGCCCGAAAAGGAAGTTGTTTAAGGCCGGGCTTTTTGTTTTAACAGGCTGATTGGTCTGTTTAACTGCTTTTTTGGCTTGTTTGCTTACTTTTTTTATAGTTTCAGTTTTTTTTACAATTGTTTTTTTCTTTACTGCCTTTGCCATTTGAAAACA
>DAOVNB010000186.1 GCA_030630425.1 archaeon
CTGACATATCCACAATATTCCCTCAACAAGACCAACGCAACAGAAGCAGGAAGTGATGTTCTGTTCAGCCTATATTGGCAGGATGATATTGCACTTGCAGGTTACATATTCAATTTTGACAATGGCAATGGCACATTTTACAACGACTCTTATGTTGAGATGACGAGCACAGGCAATTGGTCGAATGTGACAAAGTCAGTCAACTCAACAGTAGGTTCAGCCATTCGCTGGCGCGTCTATGCAAATGACACAGCAGGCAACATGAACGCTTCTCTCATTTATAGTTTCTCTACAACAACCACAAACATTAACATAAACATCCATGAGGCAGACAACTCAACAGACAAGGCATGGTCTATTCTTAATATCCCGCTTGATTTCAATTATTACTGCTATGCCGGGATGGGCGGCTGTGATTATAGCCTTGCATCGGACAGTGACGGAAGCACTGCAAACTTTACAATAGACAATACAGGCAATACTGTTGATGTGCTTGCTTATGTTACCTCTGATTTTAACACATCGACATTTATGATATGCTCAAGCACAGACGATGACAATGACGGCGATGATGCTGCCTGCAAAGATGCACCCGTAACAGGGCAGAATGGTGCGGATAATTTGCAGATATACATAAATGTAAGCGGCTCGTGGGGGTGGTACAATGTTTCTAATTCAAATAGGGACGGGTCATCTTATGCCCTTGCTGTTGACTGCGATGTTCTAACAGATACAAATGCAACAGGTATTGACTTTCAGGTACGCGCGCCGTATGGCACGCAGGGCAGTTACGGCACCACAATAACTTTTGTGGCCTATAACAATATATGCAGTGATGGAGAGGAAGGAACTTATTATACTCCATAGGTGTTTTGCATGATGAAAAAACCTTTTGTTCTGTTAATTGCCCTTGCATGGGTTTTTCTTAGCTTTGCGTGCAGTGCTTCGGCAATAGGGGTTTCGCCTGCATTTTTTGATGCAGGATTTCTTGAGATGAATGGAATATACGAATATTATACCTATCTAAATAATGAAGATAATATCACATACAACATAACGCTTTTAACAACACCAAGAGCAGAGTATCTTGCATCATGTACTGCTTTTTTTCCAGAACAGTTTGAGATAAAACCCGGCGAAATAAAGGAGATAAAAATCTTGTTAAATACCGGTTCCTGTGAGTTAACCCCTGGAAACCACCAGCTTATAATCTTGCCTGAAGTTGCGGCAAAAACAACCGCGGGCGTTAAAACCGTTTCTTTGCCTTCGATAAGTGTGCAATTTTCAATTGAAGGTGGGGTAAATCCCATGCTTGCGCTTGAAGATTTTGAAATGCCTGCAAATCTTGAAGTGGGTGAGGAATTTCATTTCTCATTAACTGCGAAAAACACAGGCAATGTGCGCGTTGGCGCAATTCCGTTTGTTGATATAAAAAAGCACGGGGTTGTCATACACACCGCGAGAGGCACAACAGAGGCACTTATAGATTATGGCACAACAAGAGAGTTTGAGTTTTCACACAATTATCCTATTGCCGCCGGCGATTATGTTGCAAGCGCATATGTGATATACTTTGACGGGCAGGTTACCAATACGAAGGATGTTTCATTTACCGTGATTAAAGGCAGCATTCCAGAGGATGTAAAAAACGAGGATGGCGATGACAGCACACCAAGCTCTCCCGGATTTTTTGAGACCATAAACATTGGAGATGAGGACGATGTATTTACGGGAGAACAAGATGCGTCGCCTGAAAATTATATGGGTAATGGTATGGGAATAGTCATAGTTGACCTTGAAGCATACATTGTTGCACAGAGTGTTTCTGTGTCGCTTAGTTTTGAAAATAAGGATGATTCTGATTTAGATTATAGCCTTAGGGTGGCAATTTTTGACAGCAATGGCCGTGTGGTTGCAGACACAAAAGAGAATAATACCCTACCTGCTTTGGAACTTAAGAAAGTAAATAAAGTGCTTTTTGCTGGTCCGGATAAGACATATGCTGTTGATGTGAACATAACTTATAGTGCGGGCGGAATTGAAAAGACAGTCCAAAGGAGAGTTATTGCAGAAGGGTATTCAAGCCCCACAGGAATGTTTGCTCACGGAAGCTCAACAGGAATTTTTGCTGTTGTTTTGATATTTATTTTATTGTATATTTTTAATAAAAGAAAATTTGTTCCGCGCAGGAAAAAAAAGCCGATGGATGTGATTTTAAATAAATACAGCAAGATAGAGAGAAATATAAGTAATGTAGAAAACAGCATATACCGGCTGAAGAAAAAAATCAGGCGTTAAAGATGAATAAAAAAAGAAAATTTCGCAAAACAGGGTATGTAATTGTCTTGTTTTTAATAGTTAGTATTATTATTATTTTTTTAAGTGGTACCGGGTTTATTTCTACGCCGTTAGGTTATGTTGTAAATACTAATATATCTGTAACGATTGCTCCCGAACTTAATCATATTTTTTACGAGGAAGAATCCGTAAATCCTTCTAAGGATTATGTTTTTCAGATAGGCCCTATAACTACCGGGGGGCTTTGGCATAGTTATAACAGTACTTATGGTGGTGTTTTTGCAGGATATGATATCGGGATTTATTCAGATAA
>DAOVNB010000022.1 GCA_030630425.1 archaeon
ACCTAAATTTGGCAATGTTTGGGTTCTGGAAAATTTTGAGGGTGTTGTCGACGGCATTGATTGTGATAAAAAAGAGGTTGTATCTGAAGGTTTTTTTGTTGAATTGAAAAAAGAAACACCATATCTTTTTATTACCTGTGAAGCGGTTAACACACCAAATAATTATAATTTTACAATCCAATGCAGAAGCTCTCTTTTTAGAATGACACAGTCTGTTTTAGCAACTGCGTTTGGTGAGGCAGGATATAGGGGGGTGTTAACGCTTATGGTTGCGCCCCTTATGGATACTGGTGTAGATATTGGTGTTCGGTTCTGCCAAATAGTGTTTTCAAAACTTGATATGGAATCCCATTATGAAGAGCAAAAAGAAACAAATTATCAGGATGGAAAAGTCATTTAAATGACTATTTTTGGTTTTTTAAATGTTGTTGTCGTAGTAGGGGTATATGGAATTAAAAAAAATTATTGAAGAAAAAACAACAGAAGAAATGATTTCAAAAAATATTGCTGGTGAAATTGTTCTTTCTAAACTGCCCGGAAAAACCATACAGCGATGGCGCGATATTTTTAAAATATCTCAGCGTGCACTTGCACAAAAAATGAATATTGTGCCGTCAGTTATCTCGGATTATGAAACCGGGCGAAGAACATCGCCCGGAGTCTCTATGATTAAAAAAATTGTCAATGCATTTATTGAGCTTGATAGGAATGCGGGCTCTGTTGTTATTAATGAGTTTTCAACATTATTTCAAAAAGAAGTTTTAAATGACGCCATTATTGATATACGGGAGCTTGAAAAGCCGGTAACTGTTGAAAACTTCAATTATGTTTTAGATGGTGTAATTATTGTTGGTGAAGAAAAATCTAAAAAACCATTATATGGTTATACTGTTGTTGATTCTATAAAGGCCATTGTTAATTTATCACCTCAAGAATTAGTTCAGCTTTATGGGATGACAACAGAAAGAGCACTTATATTTGTAAATGTAGAATCTGGTCGCTCACCAATGGTCGCGCTTAAAGTCACCAACCTCAAACCAGGTGCTGTGGTTCTTTTTGGTGTAAAGGATTTGGATGTTCTTGCAAAAAGAATTGCTTTGGTTGAAAATATACCCTTAATTGTTTCAAAAACAAAAAGTATTGACGACTTACTTTCTAATTTGAAGAAAATATAATTTTTTATAATATGTTTAAAAATAAAATTCGTTCTTAAAAAAATCCATTATTTTTTTATGTATGTCTTCGGAAAATGCCAGCGATATTTCTCTTGTTCTCCCATAACGGCCGTTGCTTATTACTTTAGCATTGATAATACCCAACATATCAAGTTCGGATAAAATATCTGATACGCGCCTTTGTGTAAGTGGCTTTAAAACCGCTTTTTTACATATTGTCATATAATTATTAAAAACATCTCCTGTGAGTGTTTTTTCATTTTCTTTTGTTAATTTTGTTAAAAGTGCATATATTATTGCTTTTGATTGTTTTGGTTGTGTTTTTACAACTTCTATTATTCTATCGGTGTCTACTTTTTCTTCTGCCTTGTCAACATGCTTTATTGAAACTTCTTCATCCCCTTCCCTTTCTGCCACTTCACCCGCCACGCGGAGAAGATCCAGCGCGCGCCTCGCATCGCCATGTTCCTGTGCTGCGAGTGCTGCGCATTTTTGGGTGACGCCATCATTGATTTTTCCATTTGTGAATGCTATTTCAGCGCGTTTTTGTAAAATCTCCTGTAGTTGTACGGCATTATATGGCGGGAAAATCAATTCCTCTTCTGAAAGGGATGATTTCACACGAGCATCAAGATAATCCGTAAATGAAAGATTATTAGAAATACCAATAACGGATAAATCAACATTAGCTAAATCCTGATTTATTCTTGTAAGATTATATAAAAAATCATCACCAACCTTATTTACAAGAGCATCAATTTCGTCAACAATTAAGATAACAACCCCTTCTAATTTATCAAGGGATTTGAAAAATATTTTATAGACCTGATCTGTTGGCAAACCAGTTGAAGGAACTGTTTCACCTAATTTTTCTGCCAGATATGCTAAAAACCGGTATTCTGTATCTGCTACTTTTTTCATTTTACAATTAACATAAATTGTTTTAATTATATTATTGTTTTGTGTTGCTGTTTTTACAAGCTCGTCTAAAACATATTTTGTGGTTAGTGTTTTTCCTGTTCCTGTAGAACCATAAATAAATACATTTGAAGGCCTTTCAGATTTTAAAGCAGGAAGAAGTATACGGCCTAATTGATTTATTTGTTTATCTCTGTGTGGGACGGTTTCTGGAGTGTAACTAGATGTTAGTGTTTTTTTATTTGAAAAGATTGGTTGTTTTGTAAGATAATTATTAAATAATTCTTGTATTGTCTGTTGTGTAATATAAACCACCCATTTTTCCATAGGAAATAAAGCTTATGTTCTATAAGAAATGAAGGTTTATATTTTTATCGATTGTTTGTTTTATCCCCCACCCCTTGATTTCGTATGGAATGTTGGTTTGAGTTTTTGGTTGTTTTTTATTTAATTGTTATTAATATATATTATATATATTATATATAATAATATATATTATATATAACTATAAAAATAACTTTATCAATTAAATGAATAACACGTAACCCAATACATATTAAATTATCATTTTTTAAAATAAAACAAACTACAAGATAACCTTTTTTAAGAAATAATATTAAATATTTTTATTTAATTGAGATATACTTCTAATTTGTTTTGTTATTATCTTTTTTGTATTTATAATTGTATTGTAACTTTCTATAGGAAATAGGGGTGTGGGAGTAATTTGTAAAATCCTATGTTTTTTAATTTTATGTTGTTATTTATAGTTATGGATGATTATAAGACAATTATTATTGATTTTATAAATAATGGTGTTGTTGTTGATGTTGAAGCAATTAAATTGATAAAAGAGAATAATTTAACTAAAAAAGACCTTCTTGAATTAGATGTTCATGAAAAAATAATAACGGCTGAACAAATTAAAGTATTTATTGAATTTAAAAAGAAAACACCCACACCAGAAATAAAAAAACAAAATATACGAGACCCGCCATTAAACCAAAATAAGGAAGAAGAAACACCCCTAGAAGAATCAAAAAAAGAAATATTAGAAGAAAACAAAACAACCACATTACAAGAAACAAATTATAATACCTCTGTTGAAATTGTTAAAAATTATGAATTTGAACCACAAGAGAGAAGTGTTCGTTCTTTTGTGGAGTATTTTAACGCACGGTTTGATTCTTTTAAAAAACTCCTTTTAAAAAGACCCGAATTAAAAAATGTTGTTTCTCTAAATCGTTTTACAAAAACCAGTCAAGACAAAGACGTGTGTGTGATTGGTATGGTAAAAAATATATTTGTTTCTAAAAAAAACAACCTGTTGTTTGAAATTGAAGATAAAACAGGCACGATAACAGTTTTTGTTAAAGATGGATCAAATATAGGGGAAACACACATCCTTTTAGACGAAGTGGTTGCGTTTAGGGGTAGTGTTTCAAAAGGTTATTTCTTTGCAGAAACCATAATCTGGCCAGACATACCGTTACGCAGTAATATATCTAAAGTTACAGATCCTATAAGCGCTGTTTTTTTATCGGATCTTCATTACGGGAGTGATATGTTTTTGACAGCTATAGAACAAAAATTTATAAATTGGATAAATTCTGATGATGCGCTTGCAAAAAGGGTAAAGTATATTTTTATTTCGGGAGATGTTGTTGATGGTATTGGAATTTATCCATCACAAGAAGAAGACCTTAAAATAACGGATGTGTACAAGCAATACGCAGCATTTGAAGAATTTATTGAAAAAGTACCAAAACATATAGAAATTATTATTTGTCCTGGCAACCACGATGCAATACGCGGCGCAGAACCACAACCCACATTTACACCAAAACATTTGCCAATAATAACTTCATTTAAAAATGTTCACTTAACAACCAATCCATCATATATTAAAATACATAATTTAAACGGCCAGGAAGGGCTGATGGTTCTTATGTATCATGGGTATAGTTTTACAAGCCTTATTGATGCACTCCCACACTTAAGATTACATGGTATAACACAACCACAACATGTGATGAAAGATGTCCTTAAAAGAAGGCATTTAGCCCCACTTTACGGAGCCACAATAGCGGCACCAGAAAAAGAGGACGGATTGGTAATAGAGATTGTGCCTGATATATTTGTTACGGGGGATTTGCATAGCCACACGGCAGACATATATAAGGGTGTAAATATAATATCTGCAAGCACTTTTCAAGGACAGACGGCGTTTATGGATCGGGTAGGTCATATTGCTAATCCAGGTAAAATAACTGTTCTTGATTTAGATACAAGAAAATACACAATCCTTGATTTTTGGGATGGTGTGAATAAAACCTAAAATATTATATAATTTAGGATGAAATAAAACAATGTTGGTGATATTTATGGAAGTAACATCTATAATGTTTTTGATAAATGCTAAAAAAGATGAGTTGGTAAAGGCGCTCAAAAACGATGAACGAATTGAAGAATACGATATGGAAGAGCTTGACAAAAAAGATAACCGAAAAGATGTCATGATTATACTAAAAACACCAATAAATCACAAATATATTGGTGAGATGCTTTCTTCATTAGTTGATGGTGTTGAGCAAGGAACAGTACAAGTGGAATAAAATTTAGTTGTTTTACGACACACCAATTAATTTGTGTCTGTGTTCCTGTTTTTTGATGTTTTGTATTTTCTTCAAGATGGTTGGTATTGTTTTAAAAAACGATAATTTTATAAAGGATGGGTGTTATATATATAACACTTCTGGAAATACTTGGGCTCGGATGGGTGGAAGATATCGTGCTTCTTGTTTGGGGGCAACTCTGGACTTAGCTTCCTACCCTGCCGAGATTATTTTTAATAACTGCTAAATGAAGTTATCGGTGTTTTTAAGATATCGATATTTTATGATTCTTTTTGTGTTTATAATTAAAAACACAAAGTCTGACCAATTATTGAAAAATCCAAAAAAATAGTATGTGAGTGCACGATATTATGGATTTTTAGAAGCTTTATGTTGGTAGGGGTTATGAGGGTTATGGTCTAGGTCTATTAAGGCATTATTCATCATCAATAAGAACAATTTTATCGTTTTTAAGTGTGTCTATTTCTTTTTCTAATTTTTTGAATCGATCTTTTTCTTTTTCATCGTAGGAATCATCAAGAATTATTTCTTTAGGTTCTTTTATTTTAAATTTTTCAAAATTCCTTTCAAGATCTGTCATTTTTTCATAATTTTGTATGGATATTTTTCCAAATATTATAAATTCCTTTAAATATTTTTCAAGAGTTGATATTCTTTGTTCAAGAAAAACAATCTGTTTTTGTTGAACGCCGTCGGTTTTGGGTTCTTTTTCTTTTGTTAATGATGTGATTCTTTCTTTTAACTCGAAATAATCTTCATCAAGAATATTAATTACGTGCTCTATTTTTTCTATCTTTTTTATGGTTATGTTCTTAAAATCCACAAGCTCTTCCCGAAGGCCTAAAACCCGTTCATTTAAAAGATCTGTTGGAGATTCCTTTATCGACTCATTAGTAGATTCGTTCTTTTTTTCATGTTTGTTTTTTTTGAGAAGACCCATACAATAATTATGGCGCTTTGCCTAAATAAACTTTTCCTTTTATTTATCAAAATAAAGAAGTTTTTATTGATTACATCACCATAAATTTACGAAAACCTATAAGCGGTTTGTTGTTTGTATTGGGTGTTTTAATGAAAATAGATTCTGAAACAGAAAATTATTTTGAATATATACAAAAAGAAGTTTCACGGGCGTATAAACTTGCAGAAAAGGCAAGAGTGCAGGGATTAGACCCAGAAGCTAAAGTAGATATACCCGTTGCTGAAGATCTTGCAGCAAGAGTTGAAGGATTGCTTTCTACAATACATCCGGAATTTATTGGATGTGGACTTAAAAAAGGAATCCGTAAACTTGAAGAGGAATACGGGAAGAACGATGAGCGAGTTGCGCTTTTATCCGGCCTTGACATCGCAAAACAGGAATATGTGAAATTTGATACTTTGGAACGCTCTATTGACGCGGGTGTCCGTGTGGCTGTTGCGTATCTTACACTTGGGCTTGTTACAGCACCACTTGAAGGCATATCAGACATTAAATTAAGAAAAAATCCCGACGGCAGCGAATATTTGGCAGTTTATTATTCGGGCCCTATAAGAAGTGCCGGGGGAACTGCATCGGCTATGTCTGTTCTTGCGGCTGATTTCATACGGATTCATCTTGGTGTGGGGCCATACAAGCCGTCAGACATTGAAATAAAACGCTATGTGACCGAAGTTGAAGATTATTATTCACGCGTTACTGCAAAACAATATCATCCAACAAAAGAGGAAATAGAACTCATAATAAAAAATGTAGAAATTGAGATGACTGGAGACCCGACAGAAAAATTAGAAGTATCTAACTACAAAGATCTTGAACGGGTAGAAACAAACAAGATTCGCGGCGGCATGTGTCTTGTTCTTTTAGACGGGCTTCCCTTAAAAGCCGAAAAGCTTCTAAAGAGAATAAGAAAATATCCTAAAGAGTATAAGCTTACTCACTGGCGATGGCTGAATAAATTCATAAAATTAAAACAAAGCATACACGCCGCCGTAAAAACAGAAGACGAAAACCCGGCAAAATATACCCCGAGCGCAAAATATATGTCTAAAGTGATTGCAGGCAGGCCGGTTTTTTCATTTCCCGGAACACCTGGGGGGTTTCGCCTGAGATACGGTCGTTCAAGAACCGGGGGCCTTGCGTCAACATCCATAAGTACTGCAGCCATGAACCTTTTAGAGTTTCCGGCAATAGGCACGCAAATTGCAATGGAGTTTCCCGGCAAAGCAACCGTAAGCACCGGATGTGACACCATTGAGCCCCCGGTTGTACTGCTTAAAGACGGAACTGTATTAGAATTAAAAACACAAGAAGACATACAAAAATTTAGGAAAAACGTTAAAGAAATAATTTCGCTTGGAGATATTCTTATTCCTTTTGGTGAGTTTGTAAGCAACGGGCATATTCTGCTTCCATCTTCATATGTGGAGGAATGGTGGGCTCAGGAGCTTGAAAAAGCAGCCAAAAAAGAAGAATTAGAGCAATTGTCCGAAGTTGTAATACCACCATATAAACCACCAACTATTGAAAAAGCATTTGAGATTTCTAAAAAATACAACATACCATTACATCCGTATTATAATTTTTTCTTTCACGATATAACGAAAGAACAACTTTCTTTAATTGTTGAGTGGTTTTCCTGCGCTAAAATAAGTGAAGACAAGCACATATTGTCTCTAAAAGATAAAGAAAAAAAGATATTGGAAATTCTTTGTGTTCCTCATAGTATTTTGAATGATGGGGTAATTCTTGAAGGAAAAGCGCGTTCTTTGTTTCACATTCTTGGCAGTCCGAGGAGTGAAAACAAAGATGAACTCATGAAAAAAATAGAAGCAGGAGACACAATAATTAGTTCACTCAACAATATTTCGCCTGTAATTGTGCGTGAAAAAGGTTGTGTTAGGGTCGGCACAAAAATGGGGCGGCCCGAAAAAGCAGAGCGGCGGCTTCTTAAAGGAAGACCACAAGTGCTTTTTCCATGCGGTGAGGAAGGCGGGCGCATGAGAAATCTTATGGAAGCGTATAAGAAAGGAACGGTTGCAACAACACTCTCTGTTTTTTTCTGTGAAAAATGCAGGAAAGAAATCTATTTTTC
>DAOVNB010000028.1 GCA_030630425.1 archaeon
CAGATAGCAGTCATAATTGCCGCTATATTGTCGTTTTTTATAATCAATTTCCGTATGTCTGACGGCCGTTTGGTCGGTGAGGCATTAACAACGCTGTTTGGCTCTATGAGCCTGTATATTGCAGGAATACTTGTTATTATACTATTCTTAGGCATGGGTAACTGGAGCATTAAAGGAGAGGATGGTTCCGCAATAAATTCGCTTGTTGTTGTGGCTTTAGTCCTTGTTGCAATAATGATATTTTTTAACACAGGGATGGCTGAATCATTTAATATAAGTGATGAGACTGCAACCTGGCTCTTTATGCTATTGCTTGTCGGAGGCGCGCTTTATTTCTTAGGAAAAGGCGATGGCGGCGGAGAATAAGCAGATAAACAAATGTGTGCTTTATGATTGATTTTTCTCTCATGCTTTCGAATCTTGAAAGCATGGGCTTTTACACATTTGTGCTTCCATGGGTTCTTTTTTTAGTTATTATTTATTCTATTGTTACAAAAGCGCCTTTTTTGAAAGGCATTGGCGGGCAGGCAAAACAGATTTCGGTTATAATTGCAGCCATACTTTCTTTTTTTATTGTAAATTACGAGTGGCAGGGCCGTTTTGTCGGGGACTATATGACCGAGCTGTTTGGTTCTATGAGCCTTTATATGGCCGGGTTTTTGGTGTTGATATTATTCTTAGGCATGGGCGGCTGGGGACTTAATAGTATTTTTGGCGGGAAATGGATACCAATTGTTCTTGTGCTTGTCGCAATCATGCTATTTTTTAACACTGGAGCTGCTGCGGAATTTAATATTGATGAAGAGACAAGCACCTGGCTTTTTATGTTGTTTTTGGTTGGGGGGGCTTTGTGGTTCCTGCAGCAGGAGCCTAAAGAGACGCCGAAAGAAGAAGTGCGGAAACATAACACACCGGAATCCGAAACGCCGCAGAAACAACCAAAAGAACCAACTGAAGATGAAAAGAAGAAAGCTGCCGAGCAGCATCAGAAAAAACTTGCAGAGCTACAGAAAAAAGTAGATGAAAAGGCGGCAAAAGATCCAGAGTTTAAAAAAGCAATTGAATCGGCAAAGCCTGAAGAAGTAGCAAATGTTTTGAAGAAATATGGCTTTGATTTAAGCGATTTTAAGTAAGTATTATCTATTAGATTAATTCATAATATTAACAGGTGATTGAAAAATGTCCGTGGTGTCAACAGCATTTCAGAATTTGGAAAGATTGGGATTTTATGATTATATATTTCCATGGCTTTTGTTTTTGGCATTGACTTTCGGGATATTGCAGAGCAAAAAAGTCATAAGCGAAGAGGTTTCTGTAAATGGCGTTATTTCAATTGTTATTTCGTTTTTGATTGTATTTGTAGGCAAAGGATTATTTTATACGCAGATTTTCGGGCTTTTGGGCGTTGTTCTTGCAGGCGTGCTTGTAGGCATTATTGTTTTAGGGGCTGCAGGGTATGATCTTGTTGATGCGTTTTTCGGAAACAAAGTTCTTGCCGGTGTTGTTCTGGGCATTATGGTGGTTCTTGTTTTTCTGAGCGCCGGAGGCCTTGCTTTTTTCAGTGTTTCAAGCGATACGGTTGCAACAATATTGATGCTTGTGCTTATGATTGGTGCTGTTGCTTTTTTGGGTGCAAGTGCTAAATAATAAGAACTAGATTTACTGCGGCAGGTCAAACAGGTCTTTTTCTGTTGCTATAAAATCATCTTTTTTGGGTTCCTGTTTTTTTACTTCTTTTTTTGTTTCTTTCTTTTTTGGCAGTTCCTCTTTTTTTTGTGTGTGGGCAGGTTCTTTAGCAATAAATGATTCTTCAGGAAGTTCGTCTTTTTCTGAAAGAAGTTCTCTTATATCCCGGACATTCTCCACAAGATTAGGAACTATATCTTTGAATGCCTTTTCAATTGCTTTTAAACGCGGCTCTAAATCCGCAAGTTTTTCGGTTATACCTAAGACATCTTCTGTTTCTTTTCCTTCAAAATCTTCTGTTTTTGTTAGTTCTGCATTCATTTCCTGTTTTATTGTCTGCACTTCTTTTGTTATTGTTTGCATCCCTATTTCCAGGTTTTTTTTCAGCTCATCAATCCGGCCTATTTTTTCATTTACAAGAGCATTTACTGTTTTTTCAAGCTCTTCCATTCGTCGATTGTATTCTTCTATTTCCCGCATCTCTTTTTCCATCTCTGCGCTGTTTTGGGGCTGTGCATTCATTGGTGAAAAATCTTCGTCTGCGGAACCGAATTCACTTTGTTCTGAAAAATCATGGCCGAACATTTTGGGGTCCTTAATATCTGCAGGCAATTGCCCGTTATTTTGTGGAGACTCTCCTGCAGCTGCTGAAGGTGCATCGCCTGTAACTGTTGTTTTAAGGACACTGTTTAATGCTTCATCAATTTGATTGAATTCATAGCCTTCTTCTTTTAGAATTTGAATTATTTCTGCTTCTGAAAGCCCGTTTTGTATCATGGCTGCGACTTCATCAAAAGGAATTGTCATTACAGGGGCGCTTGTCGGGGTTTGAGGTGCGGGCTGTTCTATTGGTGTTTCTTCTGGCGGGCGCGGCAGAGGACGGCTTATATTTTTTGGAGTCTCTTTTTTCATTCTTGCAAACAATTTGAATTTCATAGTATCAAATCTCTTTTGGAGACCATTTCATTTTGTCTTCCATTTTGTTTTCAATAATATCTTCAAGTTCTTTTTTTGTCACGAATTTTGTTGTAATTGGGGATATCAGTTCAAGGTAGTTGTTTATTTCCTTTAATTCGCCGTGTGTGACTGTTTTTTTGAGCGATTTTTTGAATGTCTGTATATCGACTTCAATATTTGCGATGCGGTCAAAAACTTCTTTTATTGAGTTGTCTGTTTCCTGGCGATCAATGTTTATTTGTTTTGTTGCATTTATTACGCTTTGCTCTATTGTATTTACCCGTGAATCGATATTTAAGAGTTTTTCTTCAAGAACGCGCACCCTTCTTGTGTTGTCATTAAGCCTTCTTGTAACCTCATTTAAGATAGAATTAGGTGTATCCTGTGTTTTTAATTTCATGCGCATCGATCCTATGACATTATCAACATATATTAATTATGGATTATACAATATATAATTACCTCAGTATTTAAATATGGCTGAGGTGTTTATACGGGGTTAGCATTTGGTTGTTTGATGTTAAAAACAGTTAAAATGGGCTGTTTTTGCGCAGATGCTGCAACTTATCCAAAAAAGAGGAAAATTATTGAATTGTTTGTGGGATTATGGCCGAAATCTGCAGTTATGAATATGACCGGGAGACAAATGATGTTAAAGTCAATTGCCTTAATTGTGTTTATGGCGCTTCTGTTGAGGATTTTGATGTCTGCATGGCGCGGACCATAGACAAGCTTATGGAAGTAAAAAAAGCATCAAACATAATACTTACCCAAACACGGGAATTTGAGTACGATTATGGGCAGGCAAAAATGCTCCTTGAAATTGCCCGTTTAATAACCACACTGTTGCAGGAGACAAAAATTCTTTCTGCAAACAGGCTTGCACCTACGGGCAATTCCCGTTCGCTTCCAAGAAGGATGGCGTTTGTCCAAAAAATAGTAACTTCTGATTTAAGGCGCGATCCTGTGGGTGCGTATGTAGAGATTGTGCGGGAAATCAGGCGCATAAAAGTGGCTATGATGCATATGACAACAACAGAACAGGCAAGCGCAAATCACTATATTGCGTATGCACTTAACCCAATGCGAAAACTTCTTGAATCAACAACATTGATAAAAATGGCGCAGCCACACCTGACAGCACACCATGTCGGCTCAAGGGATATTTATCGTGAGATATTCCACCCAATAATCCGGCCGAACTTCATGCTTACAAGATATATGATGATTCCGCCAACAGGCGGAAGTGAAATAGACAGGTACAAGGTGTCGGATACTGAAGTCCAGATATACAAAGTGCCTGAAAGGGTGCAGTATTATTATCATATCCTTCCGCCGGAATTTATGCTTTCTGAAGAGGAATACACTTTGCTTGATATTGCAAGGCAGTACATGTCTGAGCACAAGCCGACAAAATCAGAGTTTGCACAACCCACAAGGATGAGGGAAGTGTTTTACAATATCGGCCGCGACATGCTTGCAGAAATTGCAGACAATACAGGGGTGTCACTTTCAAGAAAAAAGCTGGACCTTCTTGCAAGAATACTTACGCGATACACGGCCGGATATGGCATACTTGAGGTTATTTTGAATGACACAAATGTCCAGGACCTTTTCTTAAACGCTCCTGTGGGGCATGCGCCTTTGTATCTTTTTCACGGGAATTATGAAGAATGCATAACAAATGTTATACCTACAAAAGATGATGCGGAGGCTTGGACAACAAGATTTCGGATAGAGTCCGGAAGGCCTTTGGATGAGGCAAATCCTGTTTTAGATACAGAAATTAAAGTTCCGGGCGGGCGTGCAAGAGTTGCGGTTATTACAAAAAGCTTATCTCCCGAAGGGCTTGCGTTCGCATTCAGGCGCCATAGGGACAAGCCATGGACATACCCATTGTTTGTGAATGCCAAAGCCCTGAACCCGCTTGCAGCAGGGCTTATGAGCTTTATCATTGACGGCGCAAGGACTATTCTTTTTGCAGGAACAAGGTCTTCCGGAAAATCATCTCTTCTTGGCGCAACACTTACAGAAATAATGCGGCGTTTTAGGATTGTGACTGTAGAGGACACACTGGAACTTCCGGTAGAGCAGATAAGGGAACTTGGATACAATATCGAACGCTTAAAGTCTCAGTCTGTGATAACACACATTGAGTCAGAACTTTCTGCTGCAGATGCGATACGAACCTCTTTGAGGCTTGGGGATTCGTGCCTTTTTATAGGTGAAGTTAGGTCAACTGAGGCAAAGGCACTTTATGAGTCTATGCGGATTGGCGCGCTTGCGAATGTTGTTGCAGGAACAATACACGGGGATTCACCGTATGGTGTTTTTGACAGGGTTGTAAATGACTTGGAAGTTCCTCCAACAAGCTTTAAGGCAACAGATATAATTGTTATGGCAAACAGGCTTAGAAGCGCTGACGGACTTCATACATTCAGGCGTGTTTTAAGCATAACAGAGGTCAGGAAAGACTGGTCAGAGGATCCTGCAAAAGAGAAGGCATTTGTGGATTTGATGGAGTATGATTCCAAAAAAGACCAGCTTGTGCCCACAGACACTTTTTTGAACGGCGAGAGCTATATACTGAATGATATTGCAAAGCGGGTAAAGGACTGGAACAACGACTGGGAGGCTGTTTGGGAAAACATACAGCTTCGCTCAAAAATAAAAGAAACGCTTGTTGAGACCGCAAAACAGATGGGTAGCACACAGCTTCTTGAAGCATCGTTTACGGTTTTAGCGAACAATAAATTCCATATATTGTCTGAAAAAGTCAAGGAAGAATACGGGGCGCTTGACTCTGAAAGGATATTCGCGCGCTGGAATGAGTGGCTTAGAAAAGAAGCAAAAGATATGGCAAAAGCGCAAACTCAAAGCATAATATAATTTTTATGGTAATTAAATGGTGTCGATACGGAGAAAAACAGAAAAAGAGCGAAGGCATGAGGAAGAAAGAGAAATAATGCATAACATCATCCGCAAATACAATAAGGAAGCGACATTCCCCAAAGACGAAAAGAAAGACAGAAGTAAGGTAATTTCAAGAGAATACAAAATATTTAAGCAAGAAGAGGCTGAATCAAAAGAGAAGAGATCGTTTTTTGAGTATGCATGCGCGTTTTCAGAAAAAACAGCAAATGTTGGCATGGGCGCAAAATCAAAGCAGAAATACCAAGCAGCAATTGATTTTTCCGGCCTGAATGTGACGCCCAAAGGTGTTGCAAGTTTTGCTGTTTTGACAGCACTTGTTCTTTTTTTGGCGGCAATTTTTATTGTTCTGGCGTTTCCATCATTGTCCTTATTAGTTATGCTTATTGTTCTTTTAGCCCCGTTTGCATTTGCTTTTATGGCCTACAATTACCCTATGAATTATGCTAATGTTGTCCGCATAAAAACCGGCGGCGAGCTTGTGATGGGTATTCTTTATATCATTGTCTACATGCGCACGACCCCAAACATTGAAGGCGCCATAAGATATGCGGCAGAAAATGTGACTGGAAAGCTTTCAGGGGATTTCAAAAAAGTTCTCTGGAGTGTTGAGGTGGGGCAGTATACTTCTGTTGATGATGCCCTTACCGCATACATCATGCAGTGGAGGGCATACAATAAGGAATTTATTGAGGCAATCCAGCTTGTAAGGGAATCCATGATGGAGATGGTTCCTGAAAGACGCGAGCTTCTTTTGGACAAGGCAATAGACATTGTGCTTCAGGGAACTGACGAGAAAATGAAAAAATATTCAAGAGACCTTGAAACACCTGTGATGATCATACACGGTTTTGGAATTATGCTTCCTGTTTTGGGCATGATTGTGTTTCCGTTGATTTCGATATTTTTGTCAGACAATATAACCGGTCTTTCATATTATCTTTTTTTCGGATATAATATTGTGCTTCCGTTGCTTGTTTTTTATTTTATGAAACAGATTATGGACAAACGGCCTGCAACGAGCACAACAATTGACATATCAAATCATCCGGATTTTGCGCCCGAAAACAACATTGTTTTGAAACTAAAGGACAAGAGATATTTCCTTCCTGTATGGCCCTTTGCGTTTGCGGTATCTCTTTTAGGATTTCTTTTGGCTTTAGGGCTTTACGGGGCATTTATGGGTGTTGACACTACACAGGCAAATATTTTTGTAAAGCTTCTTTCGAGTCCTATGTTTCATAGCATAATTGCAATTCTTTCAATAGCCGTGGGTATTGCGGTTTATTTTAAGGGCATAAGCTTCCAGAAAACAAGCATGCGGGCACAGATAGTATCTGTGGAGTCCGAGTTTGAGGATGCATTATTTGCGCTTGGAAACAGGATACACGGCGGAACGCCTATGGAGGTTGCGCTTTCACAAGCCTATGAAGACAC
>DAOVNB010000137.1 GCA_030630425.1 archaeon
TTTCTTTTTTAATTTCTTCCAGTGCTTTTTTTACTTCCTTTGTGCTCATATCTCCTTCCTTTTTATTATCTCCGTATAGACAGTAAATGCAATTATTATTACAATTATATCCTAGAACCAATGTTGAACTACACTTTTCTTTCATATTTATAGCCCCTAGTTTAAAAACTCCTTTAATGCAATGGGTTGATTGTTTTTGTTGATTTTAACAGGCTTTAATTCATCCATGCCTTGTTGAACATATTCCTGCCATATCCCTTCACATACAGTGAAATAAATGCATTCCCTGCACTTTTTTGTCTTTGCTTTTATTCTTATTCTTTCTTTCTGCCAGTCAATATGTGAGTCGTGCAACTCATTAAACACGTATGTTTTTCCTTCAAGAAATGTTTTAATGAAATTAAGTTCATAAGCATGCTTTTCATATCCGTTTATTGTGCAATACGGGAATCCATATGTCTTTATATTAATTCCTGTTTTCTCTCCAATCTCAATAGCTTTAAATAAATACGGCTGAATTTCGCTTATTTTAACAAATACGTTGTCCAGATTTTTTTGTGCGTTTCCTCCAATTCTAAGCAATGTAAAATCAATTTCATCAACCCCAAGAGTTGAAAGAAATTTCACAAGTTCTGGTAGGTTTTTATAATTTAACCTTATTATTACAGGAATAATTGTAAGATGCTTTAAACCACACTGCTTCATGTTCTTTATTCCGGCAACACTTTGTTTGAAGCTTCCTTCAATGCGCGTTATATTATCATGCACAGATTCTTTAGAATGATGAAAACTCATTGAAATATCCAAATCGGGCATAATTTCAAATGTTTTTTTTGCAAAAGAAATATCCGAAAACATTCGTCCATTAGTCTCAAGATGAACCTTCATTGCATTTTCTTTTGCAAACTCAAGAAGTTCAAAGAAATCAGGCCGTATTGTGACTTCGCCGCCTATAAAAATCAGTTGTTCTACATTCTCCTGCTTTGCTTTAAGCATTTCATCTTTTATTTCCTTAGTGGTCCTGTCTTTCCATCTATCTCTTTCATCCTTGCCTATAAGGCAGTGAATGCAGTTATTGTTGCAGGAATATCCGAAGTTTATGTTCATGCTTTTTATTTCTTTTTTTGTCATAAATTTTCATCCCCCAGATATTCCTCAATAAGCGACATTGCAAACACCCCTCCATATTCCTGATTATCTTCTTTTTGAACATAAAAACATGAATAAACAAGCGCGCCTTTAATTACCCCTACCGAAGGCGAGCAGGAAAAATCAGTTGTCCTGTTATTTTCCCAGTTTGTATGAATGCCTGTATCATTAATTAAATGTATTTTTCCATCTGTTGTTGAAATAAGAATGTGCTTATCGTTTAAATTTACCGGAGTTGAGAGTGCGGAGGTATAAAGTTTTATCTTACTTTTTTCTCCTGTTTCATCAAAAAAATGCAAAAATCCGTCATCTGAAGCAAACATGATTTTGTCTTCAAAAACAGAACCGCTTCCTAAAATTTTTCCATCGACACGGTATTTTTTTTGGACACCACAATTTTTTGAAAGGAAATATATGTTTCCATTTAAATCCGAAAAAACAATATTTTCATTATATATCAAAGGCGAAGCCCTTATAGGTCCTTCTGCCTTAAAACTGCAAATTTTTCTTCCATGGCTGTCAACTATGTAGAGATTTTTGTCATCGCTTCCGAATGCTATGCGAGCGCCGTCATCAGGAAACAGCGTCGGTGTGCTGCGTACGTTGTCATTTGTCTTAAACTTCCATTTCAATTTTCCATTGGTTCCATCAAGTGCGTAAACCGTTCCATCGTCGCTTCCAAAAATTATTTCCTGTGTGCCGTCAGAGTCAATATCGCCTATTACCGGACTTGTTCTTATTTTGTCTTCTGCTTTGAATTCCCATTTCAATTTTCCGTCTTTTCCATCAAGGGCGTAAAAAGTCCCGCCATCCGTTCCAAAAACTACTTCAATTTTGCCGTCATTATCAATATCCCCCAAAGCAAAAGAACCATGCATTTCGCGGTCAATAATAAAAATCCACTTCCTTACAAAGGGAACTTCTCCAAATTCCAGCTTTTCAAGCATTGTTGGGTTTTCATTATAATCAATCATCATGACAAAATCGGCAAAAGGTCTTGTGTGTGTTGTCTTGTTGTAGACCATGTTCTTGTAATATATTATGACTTCATCATCCCCGTCAGAATCAATATCTGCAAAAACAGGAGACGGATGTTTAGTACCTCCAAAGATTTTTCTTTTCGCACCTTCAGGGGCATTGCTTCCAACAGTTCTCATTGAGGGTCCTGGTTTAAACTCATAGTCTCTTAATTGCAAATTACCGGTTCTTGCAAAATCATGCTTGTATGTCGGCCATATGAATTCTCCTGCAGTTTCCTGATTTATGGGTGTATTTTTCTCTATTCCCAAAAGAAAACATGCAACAAAAAGACCAATCAAAAAAACAGGAATATAATAATTCTTATTCATAAAACCAGCCATAAATCAAGGAAGCAGCATAAAGCACAACATCGGTTCCAAAGAAAACCACAAACAGCGTTGATACAAAAAGCAGTGGCGCAAATGGTATTGTCTTTTTTACAATGAATCCTTCTATGCCCTTTATTTTTTTTGCGGCAACGATATCTTCTTTTTCAAAACCGTTTGTTAATAACTTATCAGCATTTTTGAAATTTTTCTTCAGAAATTCTTCAAGATCATCTATCCCTAGTTTTCCGGCCATAAGTCCAATAGGAACCTGGTCTTCTTTAAGTTCTGAGAGTTTTTGTTTTTCATAAGAAATGTGCCTGCTTAAATTTCCAACAAATCCTGCAAGAAGCAATGCAAGAAGTGTAAAAATAAGTGTTGCCCCGCCGGCAAAGGTCATAAAAGAAGTATCGAAAAATAGGCGTGTCAATGCAAAAGCAAAAAACACATAAGTTGTCTTTGTGGGGAAAAGCTTTTTCACTGTGCCAAAAGCAAGAAGCGCTACTGCAAGGCTTATAATATATCCGCCTGCATGAAGCCCAAAACCAATCAGATACACTATTTTACCTATAAAATAAAAAAGGCCGAAAAGAACAAGAAAAAGGTTAATAACTATTTTTGGGGCAAAACTTGTTTTAAATGCATTTAACTTCTCGCTTCTGCTGGTTTTAAAAATGGTTGGTGCAAGCCAGTACAAAAACGCAAGGATAAACACATTTATAAGGATTATTTGGGTTGAAAAGAACGGAAGATACATTTTGTAGGGAAGATATAATGCACACACAGCAAAA
>DAOVNB010000034.1 GCA_030630425.1 archaeon
AAGACCTTGGCTTAAACTAAGAATTAAAATCATGCAACTTTTTGAGCAAGCAATTTTTGAATTGCGGGGTCGCTGCCTGTTGGCAGACCCTCTCTTGCTCCGGCATGTCGGATAACCCGGCTTGCGACATAGTTCCCGAGTTTTCCGCAAGTCTCAAGGTCTTTTTCATTGAGAATGCCATATAGGACTCCTGATTCAAAGGAGTCTCCGGCGCCTGTTGTGTCTAAACAAATGCTTTTTGTTTCATATGTAGGAATCAGCATTCCTTCATTTTTTGTATTTAAGAAGCAGCCATCTTTACCTAAAGTAACTGCGATAATGTCTAAATTGCTGTAATTTTCCAGGAGGTGTGATGCTGCTATTTTGAAAGTACCCATTCCGGTGAGATTTTTTATTTCTTTTTCATTTAAGAACAAGATTTCGGTATTATCCATAATATCTTCGATTATATCTCTTTTTTCCTGAAGTATCCTTCCTTTGGTGTAGAGTGTTCCGGGTGAGAATGCATGCCTTTCAGCTATTTTTGCAAGCTCAAGCTGTGTTTCAAGAGATTTGTATGAGTTTTTGCAAGCGAATGTTGCGGTGCACAAATAATCTGCACTTTTGACATTATCTAATATTTCTTTACTAATATCATTTATTGAAATCTCATCATTTACTTCGGGAAATACATATATGGCTCGTTCCCCTTTAGGGTCTACAAGCACAAGACAAGTGCCTGATTTACCATCTTTTTCTAAAACTAAAGGGGTTGTATTTTCTTTTTCGAGGTCATTAACAAGATATCGCCCTATATCATCAGTTCCAACAGCGCCAATGAATGCCGTTTTTACTCCCAGTTTTGAAAGCCCTGCAACTGTGTTTGCGGCTGAGCCTCCTGAATCTCCCGGCAGGATGCTGCCTGATGTTTCCCCACCCGGAAGCACAATCTCATCAACCTGTCTTATATCATCCCAGTTACGTGCCCCAAAACCAACAACCTTGTATTCTTCTTCAGTCATATAATCAACCAATAATTATGTTACGGCATAATGCTTAAAGAATCGTTTTAAATATGTCGCCTGTTTTTGCGTGTTTTTTCCCTGTGGCGAATCAAGCGATTAAAGTTATTCTTTTTAATATTTGTGCATCATCATGTAATTAACAGAATATGTGGATGTTTAGTAGAAAGTATGGTATCTTGTTGTGGCTGTTTTTATGTTTTTGAAACTTGTAAGGGTTATTTTGAAGTGTATTGGGCAGGATACGAAACATAATTCCGGTATAAATCCCGGACAATCGGCCATTCGCCATAAAACACATACATCCCAGCCAATGCCTGTAAAACACCGGCGTGCTGTAACTCACAGAAAAAAATCAAATAATGCGTCCGGGTTAACTTTTATTTTAAATGCATTTAGATATATGAACAGGCGAACAAGAGAAGTAAATCGTATCGGCAGCACAACTACAACAGGACCAAAGCATTTTTTATACCATGTAAAAGATTATCTTTCAAAACCTGCGATGCTTGCGGTTTTAGGTTTGGTTTCTTTAGGTTATCTTTTTTCACCAAAAGCAGTCATCCTTCTTCCAACACTTGTTGTTGTGGGTGCGCTGGCGCTTGTTATTCAGTCGTTTTTGCCCGTATACATTGGTCTTGATTTTTCTTTAATGGGTGCGGTTCTTGGAACTATTCTTTTTGGCCCTATTGTTGGGGTTCTTGTTGTTTTGTGCACATATATTCTTGCGGTTCAATTGCCTACAGGACAGCAGGATGCGCTTGAATACGAGAGAATATTTCTTTTTTCATTGCTTGCGCTTATAATTCCTTATATCCCCACAACAAATATTATGCTGAAAGCTGTAATCGCTACATATATCGGCGAATTTTTTGAGATGATTTGGCATAGGTATGGGGAGAATTATCCATGGATAATGGCGTTTTTAAAAGTCTTTCCAAGGTCGTTGATATACATTTACATATTCCATAATATTTTGGGGTATCTGGTTTAAAGTTTTGTTTGTGCGCTTATAAAACGAAAAGTATTTAAATATCAATTACTAATATTAGTAACAGTAGTAAATTTGTTTAACTTGCTTTTTTTGTTGACGCACATGAAAGACTCTTACAAGACACTTAAGATTAAAGAAGAAGTGCATGCACGGCTTTTAAGCTATGTGTCTTTTCGCCAGATGAAAAACGGCGGCAAAAGAGTTACTTTGTGCGATGCTATAACAGAGCTTTTGGATACAGCGGAAAACAAGAACAGAAGAGGTTAACTTTTTTCTTGTGTCCTTAAAGATGCATACACACTTATTCAAGGTGATAAAAATGAACAATACAGAAAAACAGAAACAGATAAAGTACTGGCTTAAAAACAGGGAACATGCCTATATTGAAGGAAAGGCAAAAGAAATCCGCAGAATCAACAAGATTCTGTCATTCTACGGCTATGATGTGCGAACGAGTGCGTCTGCTGCCTGATTTAGATAGTGTTAGATATAAAGCAGGTATATTCCTACAAGTATGAGCAGGGTGCCTGCAATTCTTTCTTTTCCGTGCTTTTCATTTAAAAGCCGTTTTCCCATTATTGCTGCAAATAGCGGCAGCGTTCCTGCAATAGGTAGGACTTTTGTTGCGTTTTCAAGGGAAAGCGCGAAGAAAAGCGATATGCTGCCTACAACTGCGAAGGCGGATGCCATGATGATAAGGATGCGTGTTTTTCTTTCGGAGAGTATTGTTTTTCCTGTGTCTTTCAAATTTTTCCTGTTGAAAACAAGATTTGTTGCGGTAAAGTAAGATGCGACAAGAAGATACATGAAAAACGAAAGCATTAGCGGGTGCACATCAAGGACAGACACTTTTGCTGTAATGCCGTAAAAGGAGAGAAAAACAGCTGAGATGCCGATAAGCAGTATTCCTGTTGATTTTTTCGGGATTGTGATTTTGCCGTCAGTCCACACTATGTATCCGCCTGTGGCTATAGCAATGACGCCTAAAATGTTTATTGTTGTTATGCTTTCGCCAAGCAGAAGAAAGGCAAGAGAAAACGAGAGGATTGTCACAATTGCATCCCTGTAAGGCACGAGTTTTGAGACATCGTCTGTTTTTAATGCGTAAAAATACGCGAGTCCTGCAAGAAAGTAAAATGTTGATAAAAGTGCGACAACCGCGTTTATTTCACTTAACGAGGGCCTTAAAAAAACAATGAGTATGGAAAATGAGATAATTACGTTTACAGCAAACCTTATGGCGGATAATGCAAGCGGGTCTATGTTTTTGTGCGAGAGGATTTTCTTGTCAATGACCGACACTGCGGCGTGGGCGAATGCGTAGAATAGGGCAAGAGCAAGCCATAGGTATTCCATGGGTTTATTATTGGGGGTTTGGAGTTAATAATATTTCCCAACCAATGGCACAAAAGCGCATGTGGTTATTGATTCTTCTATGAATTTGTTTTTCTTTTTTCGGATTTTAAGAAGCATCTGAATGTATCCTGAGCCAACAGGAATCACAAGAAGGCCTCCATCTTTTAGCTGGCTTTTAAGTTCTTTTGGCACTTCTTTTGCGGCGGCAGTAACTATTATCCGGTCATACGGTGCTTCTTTTTTGTAGCCAATCGAGCCGTTGCCTAAAATCACATCAACATTTTTGCAGTTAAGTTTTGCAAGTGTTTTTTTTGCGGCAGCTGCAAGACTTTCAATTATTTCACGTGTGTATACTTTTTCTGCAAGAAGGGATAATACTGCTGCCTGATAGCCGGATCCGGTTCCTATTTCTAAGACTTTTTCATTTCCTTTAAGCTCAAGGCATTCTGTCATTAAGGCAACCATATATGGCTGCGAGATAGTTTGTCCTTCCGCTATTGGAAGCGGGTAGTCGTCATAGGCGTATATTCTCATATTTTCCGGCACAAATTCGTGGCGCGGTACATCTTGCATAGCCCAAATTACGCGGGAGTCTTTTATGCCGCGCGTCATTATCTGTGTTTCAACCATGTTTTTGCGCGCGTTTTTGTAAATATCTTTCATAGGGTATATTTGTTTTTGGATTTAAAAAATCATGCATAAATGTGAGAGTTAAAACTATGTTTTTAAAGGTTATTGTTTAACTACTCTTTATGAGTTACACAGAACAAGAATTTGGTGCTGCAAGAGCTTTGTTTGAAAAAGAAATTGAGCGTTGGGCGATGCCCTTTAACTGTTCTTATTGCAGCTATCCGGGAATGCTTGGTTATAGAACCCAAGGAGATTCTGCATTTATGCATCCGGATTGTTTTCAGTTACATCGTTTTGAAATTTCACAAAAAACACCACTGGAATTGCTTATGGATATTGAAGAAAAAGAAACACCGCGTGTTTATTTTGACAAAAAGGCTTTACATCAATTAATTGATTCAGCAGTTGAAAAATTTCCATTACAGCATAACTATTTTTTAATAGGCGATACTATGGATGGTTCTGTTGAGATTAAGGATTACATACCCGTTCCTTATTTTGTTTATCCTCGTGAACCGGGAACATTTGGTAGCTGGTCTGTTAGAGATCCTTCTGATGGAGAATTGGAACAATTAAACAAAGTCAATGTTGTTGGTTATTTACATTCTCATAACGCAAAGCTAATAGGCCATTCTGATTTGCTTTATGAATCTTACTATTCTTTGATGTTGGATGATGATGAAAAAAATATGTTCAATGTCCATGTTCAGCTAGATAGTTTCCATCCGGTTTTAAAAGAATTAACACTTCTTAATCATGAACAATTTGACGGAAAAAAGCCACTTACGGGATGGAAGGGATTGAGGTGGGTGCCTACATCGCAACTTGAAAAATACTTACAGGATGATAAAGGCGATTATTTTAATTTATTACAAGATGCAAAAGGAAAGGCATTAGAAAAAATAAAATCCGAACCACAAAATTATGTGGGCACATATTCAACAATTTTAGATGTGGTTGGTGGTGAACGGGATATAGCGCTTTTTGAAGGACTAGAGCAATGGATGGGTACTGGAAACTTAAGTGTTGATGCTTTTTCTGATCTTGAACTCATAAAGAGAATTCGCGGAAAAATAAAGCAATTGCCTTTCGAAGTTCGACAGATTGCCTAAAACGCCTCTTTAACATTGTCCCTGAACTTGTCAAAGAAGCTTTTTTCTGTTTTTGGTGATTCCTTGTTTTCTATTTCACCGAGCTCTTCTAAAAGCTCTTTTTCTTTTTTGCTCAAGCTTTTCGGCGTGTTTATAATCACGCGGACGAACTGGTCGCCTGAACCAAAGCCGTTAAGGTTTGGAAATCCTCTTTTTTTGAGCCTGAAAAGTGTGTGTGTCTGCGTTCCTTGAGGGATTTTAAGCTCTGCGGTTTTTCCTGCAAGGGTTGGCACATCAATTGTTGTCCCTAAAGCTGCCTGAGAAAATGTGATTGTTGATGCCATGTATATATCGTTTCCGTCGCGCTCAAAAACTTTGTCTTTTTCAACAGTTACCACTACATATATGTCGCCTGAAGGCCCGCCTTTGAATCCTGCATTGCCTTCACCTCTGAGTTTTAGCATATTTCCTGTGTCAACACCTGCGGGAATGTCTACTGTGATGTTTTTTGATGTGGTTTTTCTGCCTTCGCCCCTACAGTCGCTGCATATTTTTTCAAAAGAATTTCCTGAACCTCCGCAATCAGAGCAGGTTGTTACATTGACCATGTTGCCTAATATGGTCCTGTGAACTCGTTTTATCTCGCCTGTACCGTTACAGGAGCGGCATGTCTTTTTGCCGAAACCGCCCGCACTGCCGCAGTTACTACAAGCTTCTTTTCTTTGTACTGTGATGTTCTTTTTTACACCGTGGGCAGCTTCCCTGAATGTCACTTTTATTTCTATTTTTAAGTCTTCGCCTTTTCTTGGTGCGTTCCTGTTTTGTCTTGAGCCTCCAAAACCGCCGCTAAATAATCCTTCAAATATGTCATTAATGTTTCCAAAGCCGAAATCTTCCGCATTGAAACTGCCACCACCACCAAACCCACTATTGTTAAAGCCGTTTGCGCCCTGTTCACCGAACCTATCATATGCCTGTCTTTTTTCGGGGTTGTTTAAAGTTTCGAATGCCTTGTTTACTTCTTTGAATTTTTCTTCAGATGCCTTGGCACCTTTGTTTAGGTCCGGATGGTGCTTTTTTGCGAGTTTTTTGTATGCTTTTTTAATTTCGTCTTGTTTTGCGTCCCGTGACACACCTAAAATGTCGTAAAAATCTTTTGCCATTGTAATCTACTTCTTTTTTTAAAAATTATTGAGTCGGTTTTTATGTTCTTTGTTTGTGTGTCAATGATGTTGTTTATTTTTTTAAAATGGTCTTTTAATAGATGCTGTATTTCTGTTGTTTAAATATTCAAAAGTGTTGTGGGGTGCGAACCATAATGATCCGCACCCGGTTTAATTAGTTTTATGGTATTGATGCCATTGAGTTATTCCTTTTTCTTTTCTTCTGTGTCTTTTTTGTCAGTATCTTTAGTTTCTTTTTTTTCTGCATTTTCCTTTTCCTTGAAGTCTGCATCAACGACGGTTTCTTCTTTTTCATCTTTTTTGGAATCGTCCTTTTTTTCTTCAGCCTGCGCCTTTTGTGCCGCTTCCTGATACATCTTTAC
>DAOVNB010000138.1 GCA_030630425.1 archaeon
CTCAGCAGTTGATAAAGACAACATCATTCAAGCACGGTTGGTTCTATCATTACCGGCTGAACACGAATAATCTTGAAAATCTTGCAGCAAACGGCATAACTCCTCTAAAAGATTATCTCAATCACATGTTTGATGCCTGTCCTGACGAGCCGTTTATAGAAGGTGCAAGATCATCGGCATTGAAGTTTCCTGTAGAAGTTGTTTTACGCGAAGACGACAAAAACGAATTGTGCGAGTTTGCGCGAACAGGTCTTGAAGAGCTAAAAGACCGCTTCAAATCAGCGCATTCTAAAGTGCAGTTATTCATGCTTGAAAATGACCCCACTTCAATTGCATGCGAAGTGCCTATATGGCTTGAGCCAATAGAGATGTTAGGTCTTCACAACCACATGGACATCGGGCTTCCGCTTTCAGGCCATATTGATGTTCTTCAGGTAAAAGACGGAAAAATTGTTATTCTCGACTACAAGCCAAAAGCCCACAAGGAGAAATACGCATCAACACAAACCTATTTTTACGCCAAGATGCTTTCCGCAAGAACAGGAATACCGTTAGATAAATTTGAATGCGGATATTTTGACGACGCCACATCCTTCTGGTTCGAGCCGAGGGATGTCAGGTTTTGATTTTTTCAGGCATATTTGTTATTGTTTAATAATATGTATATATTTTTTAACCCAATGAAAATAAATAAAGTAATAATGCGATACAAAAGCACTTTACGACTAAGCCTTATTAAGAAATTACTTTTCAGGCATCTCTAAAAGGTATTTTGTTAACGTGTCGAGCTCATCATAGTCTCTCATATCACCACCAAAAGTAGACACGTTATAATCCACACCACATATTATCTCAAGACATTCAAGATTTTCTTTTGCTTCTTCTCTTAATGCTTCGTACATTTCATCCGGATTTTTTCCTTCACAGTCGTTTCTTGAAGATTCTTGATTATATTGAACTAGTTCATCCTTAATTTGTGCACGATATGCTATTTCTCCGCATCCTTTATCGGATATTACAAGAGTAACCCAAACTTGCACATTTTTAGATTTTACTTGTTCGGCAAAATCATCGAAATTTTTTGGAAAATACATATGATCACCACAATATATCAATTTTTTCATCCATGTTACCAGAATTTACGGAAATACTGATTCTACAATCTCAAGATATTCGCCGCTTTTAAGCATATCCAGATTCCTTCTTTTTTGCTTATCGAAAAGCATTTTGGCGCTTTTTGTATAGTATTCGTGATTCTTGAGAAATTTTATCTGGTCGTGTATCCATTCATCTTGCGGCACATCAAGTTCAATTCTAAGAAGTTCGCTTACATACGGAAAATAATCCATTCCCAGTACTGCCATATCTGAGTCGCACATAATCATTTCCAGTATATCTTGAGGGTCTGTAGGTGTCTTTGTTGAGCCAATAAACCGTGCGACCGCATCTATTGGCTCTTGAGTCAACCCATATTCTGGAAGCTCTTCACGGGCCATTTTCATACTCTCTTCTTCATGGCCTTCTCTTGTCACTTCATTTCCGCGGTCATGATACAATGCAGCAACCTTGAGCAAGTCCAGATTGTCTGCATCTATATTCTCAAGAGCTCCAAGATAACAAACACATTCAAAAAATGTCTTTGTGTGCATCCAGTTGTGGAATGGTAATTTTTCTTCCATATCTTCATACGATTTTTGTGTATCGAAATAAATCGGGAGGATATCAATTTTTCCGTCCATGTTACTACTTGAACAGAAATACTTTTAAGCTTTTAGAAAGAAATTAATGCTCCGACCGGGATTTTCAGGGAAAAACGAATGAATTGCCGTTAATGCCTTCTTGAACCCGGGTCCCCGGCTTGAAAGGCCGGAATGATTACCGGACTACACCATCGGAGCATCATGAACTAGATAGTGAAATGTGTTTTTTGAACAGAGTTTACCGTTCGCATCATGAACATTACGGGTTTGGTGATTTAAAAGTTTGATGTAATGAAGAAAACTCATTCTTTTGCAATTGTTTTTCTTTTGAAGTGCGAAATCTCTTCGGATAAGTCAACATTGCTTATAAGCGCTGTCCTGCAGCAATAGCTCTCAACACCAAGAGCATCAAGCACTTTTTTCGGGTCTTTTCCTTCTTTGACCTCTTTTTCAAATTTTTCCCATTTGTCGGATATTACGCGTCCGCAGCTTAGGCATCTTACAGGTATGAGCATTCAAAATCACCTTTTAGACATTTGTCTTTTCCTTCTTGGCCCGGCACTTGATCTTGAGCATTTGCTTGGCTCAACTCTTCTTGGGTCGTATGCGAAAAGCGTTCTGTCATAAGCATTAAGTTTCTTTTCAAGTTCCTTGTTTTTTGTGAATTCTACAATTGCCCTGGCAATTGCCTGCCTTGAAGCGTCTGCCTGGCCGTTGGTGCCGCCACCATTGACATTGACAGTTATATCTATACTTGAAGAAGCGCTGCCGGATATCAATAATGGCTCCATGACTTTTAGTTTCAGAAGCTCAGGAGTTACAAGCTCAAGAGGCTTTTTGTTGATTATTATTTTCCCTGTACCTTTTTTTGCAACAGCTCGTGCAATTGCTGTTTTTCTTTTACCGACTGTGTTTATAATTTTGTCCGCCATTAATTCCACCTGGCTCCAAGCCACTCACATATATCTTCAAGTATCATGTATCTTTTGTCTTTTAAGTTTTCTTTGCTGTTAAGCTTAATATCATCAGCTTTAATACCTTCAGGTGTGCCGATATAGACCTTTACTTTTTTGTATGCAATTGTTCCTGATGCTTTTTTTGTCGGAAGCATACCTCTTATTGCTCTTCTTACAATTTTATCAGGCATTCGCGGGTAGTGGGGTCCGTGTATGGAGTCTCCCCTATCTCTTCTTGCCTTGAATTTGTTAAGTATGTCTTTTTTTGAGCCGGACATTATGGCTTTCTCAGCGTTGATGATTACAACATCTTCGCCTGCAAGCGCCTTTTTGGCAGTGAATGTCGCCATTCGTCCAAGTATTTTGTCAGTTGCGTCAATAATCATATTAAAAACCTTTTATGCCAGTATTCTTGTTTTTTTGCCTTTTGGATTACTTTTTACGAATTCCTCAATTGTCATGTATAAACCGCCGGCATTCTTTATTTTCTCAACAGCGGATTCTGATGCGCTAAGTGCACACACAGTTATCTTTTTTGTTATTGTTCCGTCACCCAAAATTTTTCCTGGAACAACAACAGACTCATTTGCTTTTGTGCATTTCTCGATTTTGCC
>DAOVNB010000110.1 GCA_030630425.1 archaeon
ATGGAGTACAGGTCATCCCCAATGTTTTCAAGCTTTTTTGCAATCAAAAAATAAGCCAGTGATTGTGCAGGTGTTTTTATTGATTCTTTTGTGATTGCGCCGCAGTTTTTGTCTGAGTAAAGTATTTTCTTGTTTGCCAGATTGTACAGCCGGTCTATTTCATTTTCATTGTCTTCCATGGCATCATAATCAGAAGTGATAAGATTGTCTATCAGTTCAGAGATTATATATTGTATTCTGATAAATATCTGGTTGAGCGTGAGTTTGGTGTGGTCAAGAAGTGTCTTGATCTTGATCTTGTTTTTGTCTTCATAGGTTATTTCTGTGCCGCTCATATGGCATAGCGCTTTTTTGAGTGTATTTTTTGTTTGGGTGTTGAAGCCTTTTGGACAGTGAATGATTATGGTCTCCATACCGAGGTAATAAGAGGCAAAGAATACTTGTGCCAGATTTTCTTTGTAATCATCTGTATTTAAGAAAATTCGGTCAATATTGCATGTATCTGTTGATTGTGATGTTTTCAGTATCAGGGTTTCAGAATCTTTTTCTTCTATGAACATAACATCTTTTGGGGCAATGCCTGCATTTTTTGCCCATTCTTTCGGCAGTGTAACTGCATAGGTTTTTCCGCCTATCATCTGTAGTTTTCTTGGATGCATGTGTTCTATTTGTCGCATAAGTACATATTTCTTTGTATGGTACGTACTTTACGTAGAGCAATTATATATCCATCATTCTCCTTTTATGTTTTATAGAATGGAGGTGTTTCTATGGGCTATGAGTTGGAAATGGAAGAAATCCGGGAAGAAAATTATCGTAAAAACAGGTTGAAAAACAGTGATGCGCGCCGCCCTAAAGAAAAAATTGAAAATATGGTTTTTACATTTGGGCTTGTATAGATGTGATACCGGCAGTTCATGGAGTGTTCCATACCACTTTACGGCTGGTGAATTTCAATAAAGCTTATTTAGTTACCAACCGTAAACTGGTACAGAACCGTGTGTTTGGCTCATACCGTTTTATGATGGCTGAAGCTATTTTACAAAAGTCCTGTATAAGGATATGCCAACACCAGCTCACCATTTGAATTTCTTAAATACAATGTATCGCCACCATTATTCCATATCGCATTACATGAACCACCACTGCTGCACCAATATAACTGGGTTTGTGTGTTACTTCCACAGCCCGTATAAAGCGTTATTGCTTTTCCGCTTTCCAAAACAAAACTTGGAAAGAGGTATGGCTTTCTGGAGGATTCGTCTTTAACTGTCCAGTTTGTTAAATCACAAGAATAGGAGCATGCATTGGTAAAAGTAACATATTCACCATTTAGATTATCACAATCATTGCCTTCTGCGTCCCATTTGAAATAAGAAATTCCCATACATTTGCTGTCACAAACATTCTCCCCCATAGGTTGTTTCCATATATTCACTTTTAATGTTTTTGTTTCATTTTCCGTATTTCTTAAGTCCGTTTCATATTTTTTATTTGGTGATATAATATAAACAGTTGCATAGCCTTCTTCAACTAATTGTAAATTCACAAATGAATCATTAATGAATAAATATCTCAAAAGTCTCCCATATCGGTCTTTATCCTGAATATCATTCTCAAAAATAACCTTTTTGCCTTCTACAAGTTCTCTTAATCTAGTAGTTGCTTCTTGATAATATGGTTGCCCTCTTTCGGGCGCATTAATGCCGAGTAACCTTACTTCAATATTATTTTGCAGTTCAACAGTATCTCCATCAATAACTTTAGACACAAGGGCAACTGACTTATTATTTTGAGAACTTGTGGCTGTATTCAAAATGAATGAGGTTCCTAGAATAACTAAAAGTAGCATCCAAAATTTATAATTATCTTTCATATTGATTAACCTTCTTTTTACATGTTTAATAACCTTTTTTTCGTGCTCGCCGCCGATACAACTCATTTCCTGCCTTTTTAGATGATCAATAAATCAATACAACAGCAAGAACAGTATGCTGACATTATACCCATTATCAACCGGCAAGTTAGAGCCATCTATTGTTGGTGTGCGGTGGCTTTTTCGAGCGATTCTTGTGGCGAGGTCGGGGCAATACGCGAACATGTACCAACGAGAGATATAGTGGTTAGAAAAAGAAAAGTTTGATTAGTTATAGAAACAAAACCCCGCCATACCCAACAATCAGGTCCTTATCACCCGATATATCAAAAGACGTTCGATAATCCACAAGCTTTCCTTTTCTGTCTTTTGTGAAATACATCAATGTTGCGATTGCGCCCGCACCGCATACAGTGGTTTTGCCTGCAAGGTCAACGAACTTTTCCGTGTCGTGCGCAAGAATCGCTTCAATCACTTTTTTGTCTGTGTCATGCACCCATTTGTTCGCGTCATCGCACTCTGGCGCGAACCCGTACATCTCGCCGTAATGGGTGAAGTCAGAGCTTGCGATAACGAGCGCCCTTTTTCCTCTCACTGCCTCTTTTATTGCGTTTGCAAGTTCGGCATATGTTTTTGCAGAAAGCCCTGATGAGACTGTAATCGGTACTATTTTGAAATCCTGCATCTTCGCCTGAAGGAATGGAAGTTGCACTTCAATTGAGTGCTCCTGCATGTGGGCTGCTTCGTTGTGCAATGCGGCTTTCGAAAGTTCGACAATCTTTTTGCCCGTTTCAACATCATTTTCTACAGCGCCCAAAGGAGTTTGCCAGCTGTCAAGCGAAACTGCGATGCTTGCGCCAATGCCTGTGTGGTTTGTGCCAAGAATAACTATTGTTTCATAATCTTCTGGAAGAGACGCATACACTGCGGCTGCGGTCAAGCCTGAAAAAGAGTATCCTGCGTGGGGGACGATTGCGCCAACAGCATCTTCAACATCAAGGTGTTTTATATCTGCAAGGAGTGTTCTGACTTCTCTTTCTAAAAAGTTCCTGTCAGGCGGATAGAATCCAATTGCAGCAGGCTTTCGCATAGGACAACTTTGGCTTTTATTAATTTATGCTTGATGCACTGCAAAAATGTATCACTTTATGCTGCAAAATGCATCAGGAAATACGAAACGTTTAAATCTTTTGATAAACCAGATAAATGATGGCAGAAATAAAGAACATAGATGTCCGGAAAAACGACATCGAGTTAAAGCTTTCAATCAGCAGGGAAGAATACAAAATAATCCAAAACAATACACAAGATCTCATTGTCCTGCCACACAACACAGAAACATTGAAGCACAGCCTCACGACAGGAAAGCTTGGCAACAGCAACAGGATAATGATGCCAAAGAAAGTGCTGCAATTATTCAAAATAAAAGAACTGGATAAAAAAATTCCTTCCACTATTTTTACGCTAAACAGTGATTGTTTTTTGTTATCAAGAATAAAAAAAACATCTAAAGGAATACCAAAATTCAGGGAAGATTAAATGAGAGTTACAACCGGGCTTAAAAAATTGGACAAGCTCCTATCAGGAGGGCTGCCGGAAAAATCTGTTATCCTGCTTGGCGGAGGACCTGGTACGGGAAAGACACTTGTTGCATTGAACTTTCTGCTTGAAGGTGCGAGAAAAGGTGAAAAATGCTGCTATGTATCTCTTAGTGAATATGAGGATGAACTGGTCAAGGCAGCAGAGTCAATAAAAAGCCTGAGTGATATAAAAAAATACCTTGGAAAAAATCTTGCTATAGAAAACATCATGATGAGCGAAAGCAACCTTAGCATGGGGCGCTTTGTAGACCTTATTTCAAAATACCCAAAACTTGACAGAATCGTTATAGATGATGTAAATAAGATGCTGATATTCTCTGACACCGAAAAATCATACAGGGCATACCTTGCACA
>DAOVNB010000018.1 GCA_030630425.1 archaeon
CTTCAAGATCTTTTTGAACATCTTTTTTGCTGCTTTTTATAAGTATTGTGCCTGAGACCTTAAATATTTCATCACTTTTTGTATTTTTAAGATCCTCTGCCGCTTTTTCAAATTCTGCAAGCTGTATCCGGTATTGTTCTTTCTGCATCATTATTGTCTGAAGCTGCTGCTGTAATTGCTGGTATTGTACCATAATTTCTTCCTGTTGCTTTAACATAAAATATACACCTCGAAAATATATGGATATTAATTCTTTTTAGATATTTAAAACCTTTTCTGCTGCACCCACAAGCCGCAATACTGAATTTATGGCCGCCCTCAATGCTGTTGTGTCTTTTGCTCTTATTTCTGCAACAAGGGTTTCAGACTCTATTTTAAGCGTTATTGTTGCTCTTTTTGTGTTTGTGATATCGGGTCTTAAAGACGATAGTATGAGTTCTGCTGTTTTTTCGTCAAAATCAAATACAGTTCTGCTTTCAATCATAGAATCAAACAAATGAGATAATTTACCTGCAAAGTATTGTTTTTCTAATCTCGGGGGTTTCCTTGAAAAGTATTCTTCCTGAACATTTTGGGCAGGAAAGAGATGGATTTGCGTTTTTAATTTCTATTCTTTTCTGGCAGTTGAGACAGACATACATTTACTTCATCTCCTTTTGAACATCAGTTTGGTCTTCGGTTTGGTCTTTTGGGGTTTCAGGGATTTTTTCCTGTTCTTCTACCTCAAGCATCTGTTTTTTTAAGTCCTCAAACTTGCCGGTTCTAAGCTGTTGTATAATCTTTGCAGAAGGCGTGTTTGGCTGGTATGCTCCGCCCGCAATTTTTACATCACAGTTTTTACAAACCCAGATTCCTGCGGCCTTTCTTTTAAGTGTGTTTTTCATGCATTTAGGGCATTCATGCCTTGCACGGGATGTTTTTTCTATTTTGGATACCAATGTTCGTATTTTAACGCCGTATCGTTCCTTAAATCGTCCTGCAGATTTCACTTTTTTTGTTGCCATAATATATCACGCATATTTATAATTGTCTTAAACTTTAAAAAGCTGTCTTAAATTTATTTCTTTTTGCTTTTGAAATGCTTTTTTATAAGCTCATCTGTTTTTTTGCCTGCAATTTTGCATATCTCAACAATTTCCTCAACAGTAAAACCGCCCGGACCGCCTTTTTGCATAGAGCTTATGTTTCCGCTTTCATTTGTTGTGACTGTAAGGCGCGTATCAATCGCTTCTTCCTCGTCTGCGGTTGTGTCAATTATAAGCTTATTGCCGCATTTCATTACAGTTATTGGAAGTGCTATTGTTGTCAGTGGAAGCGGTTTTTCTCTTTTGTTGTAATCGATTTTGTACTCTTTGTCAATTGTCGGCATTTTAGCGTCAAGTATTGCCGCCATTGCCGCTAACCCTGAAGCATCCATAAGATTGCCGTCATGGTTTATTACTACAATATCCATGAAAACTCTCCAGACTTTTTCGCCTTCAACAATGCAGAGTTTTTTAAAATCAATGACTTCTGCTTCCCGTATTCCGCGGTCTACAACGCGTCCAAGCTCTACTTCAACTTCGCCCGGCCTTCCTGCTTCAAATTCAGGAGCTGCCAGAGGCAAGAATTCAGCAGAACTTGTAAGGACACCCTTATCCTGAGAGTCCGGATATGGTTCCGCAAGATCCATTTTTATTCCTGCGATTACTTCTGTTTTGCCTAATTTTACTCTTGCAGAGCCTTCAGCATTTGCAGAAACGCCCCGCTCAATTGTTAATTCCCGCATTTCATCGAGTTTTCTATCATCGCCTCGAATATTGCGTTTTATCTGGTTTACAATATAATCTTTTGTTAATTTTGCTGTCATTATAATCACCTTAGTTATGCAGTGTTTGCATTATACTTTTCAATGAGTGCTTTTCCCTGTATTTTTTCTATATCCCTGCACCCTTTTTCTGTCATCCTGACGATTTTTTCTATCTCGTCAACTGATGCATCGCCGTCCATCTGAAGGAGTGTTATCTCTCCTGTTCTTGCAAGCATTGCAATCGGAAGGTCTATTGCGTCTGAGACATCTTCTTCTTCTTTTGTCAAGTCAAGCACAATGTTTCCTTCAACACGGCCTGCTGCAACTGAAGATATAAGCCCTCTCATAGGGATTCCCGCGTCTGCAAGTGCTACGGATGCTGCTGTTATGGCTGCAACTCTTGTCCCTGCATCTGCCTGGATTATTTCCATGTCAATGTCAATAGCGCTTTTTGGGAATTCCTCCAAGAATATTACATTTTCCAAAGCTTCGGAAATAACTTTTGCGATTTCAACAGACCGTTTATCATAACCCGGTCTTTTCCTGTCGTAAACAGAAAATGGAATCATGTTGTATCTTACTTTAAGTATTGCTTTTTTTGAGTTTTCCATATGCCTTGGGTGCACTTTTTTTGGCCCATAGACTGCGGAAATAACTTTTGTGGTCCCGAATTCAACATAAGCTGAACCGTCTGCACGGTCTACAACGCCTGCTTTTATCTTTAAAGGCCTTATCTCATCAAGTTTTCGCCCGTCAGGCCTTATTCCTTTGTTGATTAGTTTTTCACTCATTAATATCACCTTGGCTTTTTTTAGGCAGTTTCTTGATTTCATTGTCAAGAAGTGCCTCTATCTTGTCTGTAAGCCCTGATTGTGTTGACCATTCGTCAACTTTTTTAATTGCTTTTGCAGCAACGCTTTCAAAATCGCCTTTTATCCATATTCTGCCGTTCTGCCCTACTGTTATGAAGCATTTTGTTTTGTCTTTTATCATGCCTATCATAGAGCCCTGCTTTCCTATAAGCCGCGGAACCTTGCTCGGGGTTATTTGTGTTAATAGGCCCCCTATAAGCTTTCTTGCCTTAGGGTCTTTGGTTCCTACATTTATGAATTTTGTTGGGGTAACACCGGTTACAACGCACATTATGACCTCCCCTATTTGATAGTATTTTGTCAAATCGCCGTTTCTCTCAACGAATTCCCGAACATCGTTTGTAGACATAACCGAATCATACGGCCCTCCGATATCAACTGACCAGTTTGAAAAACCGACATCAGTTACTTCGCCTATCACACAATCCCGCACCTGCGGATTATAGACGCCTGAAAGAGGTGTTACAGAAACAACACTCCCTCTTGTCTTTGCAATGCCTAATATTTTTGAGAAAACTTTGCTTCCTTCACGAAACGCACCTGCGCCCGGAAGCACATCCATGCTGTCTACAAGCTCAAAGCCCGGATATACTATTTGCATGGCCTCTTTTTTTTCGCCGGCAGCTTTTGGTTCTGAAACTGTTTTTGGATTATCTGCCGTATCTTCGACTTTTGTTTTTGTTATACTGTGAGTCATTTATTCACCTTTAATTATTTTTTAGAGATTTTAGAGATTTAAGTATTATTTAGGAATATTTAAGAAAAAAACCAATTTAACCGGTTATTGCTAACCTGTTATTGCTTTTTTTTCTTCCATAAAAGGTTTTTTAAGTCTTTCTAGACTCAAGAAAAATATCCCTTAGTATCTCTTTTCTTTTCATCTTGTAAATAGGTGCATAATTTTATAAAGGGATGGGATTGTGTTTAGTCAATAATAATCGTGGTTAAAAGCACAACACAAACTAATATAATCTTTGGTTAACAAACAATGATTGTGATTTATTCATGAATTCATTTGAATACAACGGCATTGAAATAACATGGCTCGGGCATGCAAGCTTTAGGATAGAAAAAGACGGCTATGTAGTGTATATTGACCCATATGCGGGCGATAACTATACAAAAAAAGCAAACCTTATTTTAGCAACACATGACCACTATGACCATTGCGACAGTGAAAAGATAAAAATGATAACTGATGAAAACACAAAAATGGTCTTGAACAAAGACTGCGCAAAAAATTACCCTAACGCAATTCCAATAACTGTTGGTGAAAAAAAAGAAGTTGATGGAATTGTGATTGAAGCGGTTCCGGCATATAACATAAATAAGCCATATCATCCGAAAGATAAAGGGTTTACTGGTTTTATACTAACTATCGACGGCACAAGAATATATCATGCCGGAGACACAGATTTAATACCTGAAATGAATATGCTAAAAAATATCGATATCGCTTTTATGCCGATTGGCGGCACTTTTACAATGGATGAAATTGAGGCTGCAAAAGCCACAAATTTAATCAGGCCAAAAATCGTTGTTCCGATGCATTACAACACTGTAAAAGGGACTGAAAAAGACCCTAACAAATTTGCAGAAAAAGTGGATAAAGACATTGAAGTAAAAATTCTTTAAGTGATACTATGGACAAAATTACATTGGTTGCTATTCTTTTGATGCTTGTGACATTTGTCTTGATTTATTTTTCATATTATGAGAGCAGATATATCCAAACATTGTATGGTGTTATGTCACGAAAGAGGAATGCCAAAAAGCATGATTCCCAACCGGATATGTGGAATAAGAAAAAGAAAAAAAAGGCAATAAGCAATAATTCTTCTTAATTAATTATCTATAAACCAAATACAAGGGACCCATAACCCGCTTCTGTTACGCAATGAAAACACATATAAAAATAACAAGCAAAACAAAGAACCTGTTTTGTCATATATTGTAAGATTAAACATTTGTGGCAAATTGCATATTACGGCGTTCAGAGAATTGATTTTGTGAAAAATACATCTGTTGATTTGCGTTTTGAAAAGAAAAGAATTATTTTTTCCGCTTGTATTCTTGCGCTATTTCTTATGGCCGGTAATTCACATGCGATTATGGACCCTTTTATTGTCTACGGGTATGTGAACTACATTAATGGAAGCCCTGTTGTGGGGGCTCAAGTCAATCTGTCTGTTCCGACACAGAATCTTTTAGATGTTACAAACTCAAAAGGACAATACAGTGTTGTCTTTGACGACTATGTTGATGGAGATACAATAAGCATAATAGCTGTTAAAGACAACTACACAGGAACAACAAAGGGCATAATAACCAAAGCAGATGGCGGTATGCAGATTGATTTCATAATATTCGATAAAACCAATGTAACTGTAACTACTCCAACTAATCTTCTTGCTATTGGAGATACATTTACAATAAACATCACAACAAACCCCTATGGCCGGGAAATAGCGGGTATGCAGACAAACATAAATTTCAACCAGGCAATAGTTCATGTAAACAGCGTAACTGAAGGAAATTTATTCACTCAAAACGGGGCGCCCACTATTTTTATCAGCGGAACTATAAACAATACAGAAGGATTCGTAAAAGACATCTACGGAGCGATTATAGGCAAGGATAATGTTACGACTGTCGGCAATTTCATAACTGTTAATTTTACTGCAATAAAAAACGGAACAACATACATAAATCTCACAAATGTAATTGTTGCCGAACCTAAAACAGGGGATGCGGCACCATTAGATATAACAAACGGGTCTGTTACTGTAGGGACTCAACAGGTAATAACAAACAATAATATATTTTCCATTGCAGGCAACCTAACAGCATTAACTGGCGAAAATGTAACTGTACCTCTTATGCTATACAATGCGACCGGCGCTGCATCATTTGAGGTGAACCTAAGCTACGACCCGTCTGTTGTGATTCCAGTCAATGTAACAAACAGCGATTTTGACCTTCCGCCGGGACCGCCCATAAATCCGGAGAAAGGATATATAATCATAAATGCAATGCAATTCGCCACAGGATTGAACGGAGATATAAAGCTTGGCGACATAACCCTGCAGGCGGTGGGAAATGAAGGAGATACAAGCCATCTGAACCTAACAGACATAAAGCTCGACGATATGGCAATGCAGGACATACCAATAGATGGTGTAATTAATGGATACTTTTTAATAAACGAAAGCAATAGCACAGATCTTTTAATTACAATCCAATCACCAGAAAATAATACGGTTTATACTAGAAACTGGGTCTGGGCAAATGTTACTTTAAACAAGACAGCATCCTGGTGCGGTGTGTCCCTAAATGGAACTGCAAACAAAACCATGTTGAATACATCAACAACTGCCTGGTATCTTAACTTATCCGTCCCGGCCGAAGGTTCCAATAATGTGAAATTCTTCTGCAATGACACAGAAGGGAATATGGAAAATTCTTCAGTAGTCTATTTTACAGCATACTATCTTCCACCTACAATAACTTTTGTGGACCCAACAAGCAATCTGATAAACAAAGTGATTAAGCAGAGTTTCATACCGATAAAAATAAGTTCTTCAGAACCGTTGTCAACAGCATTCATTGAATGGAATGGAACGCAAAACATAACCATGGGCAAGACAGGTCCTACATGGTTCAAGCTTATGGATTTCATTCCAAGAGGGAACTATACATTCAAAGTGTATGGAAATGACATGTATGGAAACTTGGGACAGACAGAAGAGGTTTGGGTCTACATAAACAACACACTTATGTGGAATATGAATCTTGCTTTAAAGGATAAGCTTGGCCAGACAATACCCAATGCCACAATAAGATTATACAATGAGACAAAAAATATTATTCCTGATTTTAAAGTCAATAACACCAATCCTTCAAAAAATGTTCTGATAGAGCATAACAAACGATACAATATTGATTTTATTCTTCCGAAAGGGCCAGCACTTACAATAAGAAATCTCAAGCTTACAAAAAATGCGACTATAAGCCCGCAATTCGTGGACATATACACAGCAGCACTCCCTTCATCAACAACTGCACGGTCTTACGCTGTTGCTTTGAATGACACGAATTTATCATATGATACAGCGCAAATCATACTGCCGATATCAGGAGCTGTAAACCGGATACTGCACTGCACAAATTGGAATTTTTCAACTGCGGTATGTTATAACTGGAAATCAAATCCGCTTTCAGACTATAATTACACAATTAATGGAAGTAACCTGACATTCAATGTGACTGGTTTTGACGCATATCTTGCAGCAGAGTATATTGCACCAACTCCTCCGCCGGACAACCCGCCAAAAAGAACCCCCTCAAGTGGTGGTGGATTTGATGTGCCCTCCGAAGAAGAAAATACAACTAATGAAACCGTAATTGAACCAATAACCGAAAACAAAAGCAACGAAACAATAAGCGATTATGATGTTTTAAAAATAAAACATCTTGCAAGAACAAAAATAGATGATGTGCGCTTAAAACTCACAGAAAAAGATATTAAAGCCAAAGAAAAACTGGATAAAGCCGAAGATGCATTCCGTAATGAAAAATATAGTCTCGCATACAATCTTGCAGTTGAAGCAGAAAGTCTTCTTACAAAACCCATTCACTTAGAAACTGCGGATGAAAAATTACCGCCATACCCAACATATCTTTTAATTGCATTTGTTATTGGCATTGTTGGAGCGCTCTTTTATAGACTTAAAAAAATGAATCCCGATTTCTTGAAAAACATAAAGTTCCAAAAATGGCCAAAATACAGAAAAACACAGAATTAATAAGAAAAGCATATAACATTACTTTTCCATCAATTCATCTATGGTAAAAATACTGGCACTTCTTGGAATGCCCGGCAGCGGAAAATCTGTTGCGGCAAAATACCTGAATGATAATTTCGGGTTTCCTGTTATCCGTTTAGGCGAGCTTACAGAAAGAACGCTTAAAGAGCAGGATCTGGAACTGAATGAACAAAACGAGCGGTTTGTACGCGAAGAATTGAGGCGAGAGCATGGTATGGGCGTTTTTGCAAAGCTTAATATGCCATTAATTGAAAAAGCTTCAAAAAATTCCGCTGTTGTTGTCATTGACGGGCTTTACAGCACAGAAGAATACAAATATTTTATTTCTGAATTTGGTGATGATTTGGTTACTGTTGCAATTTATGCATCTCCAAAAATAAGATATGCTCGCCTTAAAAAACGAAAAATTCGCCCATTAGATGAAAAAGAAGCAAGAGTTCGGGATTTTGCAGAGATTGAAAATTCAAGCAAAGGCGGGCCAATTGCTATTGCCAACCACACCATCATAAACACCGGAATAATAGATGCGCTTAAACGGGAATTAAGCGATATTGTGGATGAGATTAACGAAAATTCATAAAACCTTTATATATGACTTGAGCATATATTTTTCTTGATAGCATGGTTGAATATGACAAAAATACAATAAATGAACTAAATCGTTGGTTTGACCAGCAAGCTAAATCTGATTTTCCAATAGACCAGATAAAAAAATCACTTCTTGACAATGGCTATGATGCCTCTTTTGTTGATGAATTCATTGCAGAAAAAACAGGCGAAATGCCTGCCGCCCCGAAAACACAAACAAGTGCTCAAACCCCTGTTTCAGATACTCCTGACAAAAACAACCCATGGCAGAATAATGCACCCACAAATGAACCAACAGCTAATTTAACAGAAGAACAGAAAAGCGAAAAATTTAAGAACTATTCTTATTTTGATAAAGTAAAGCTCATACTAAAAAAGCCCAGCCAATTTTTCAATGAGATGCCTCAGGAGGGCGACTACAAAAGACCTGTTGTGTTTGCGGCAAGCACGCTTA
>DAOVNB010000109.1 GCA_030630425.1 archaeon
AAAGAATTAGAAAAAGAAATGTCAAACAACATCAAATTAGACGACCTTCACAAACACATCGTAGATAAAACCATAATCAAGTGTGATTGTGGCGGCGACATGAAGAGAATCTCAGACATAATAAACATCTGGGTAGAATCCGGAATAGCACCATGGGCCTCTTTAGGATACCCTCAAAATGACAACGGCCTTTTTAAAAAATTATATCAAGTTGACATGATTGACGAATCACAGGACCAGATTCGCGGTTGGTTCCATGCGCTTCTTTTTATGGGTGTCGCAGCATTCGGAAAGACATCATACAAATCAGTCTCCTTAAACGGCTGGACTTTAGATGCCAAAGGCGAAAAAATGTCAAAATCCTTAGGCAATGTAGTTTCTGCAGACGACTGCATGGAAACACTTGGCGCAGATGTTTTGCGGCTCTACAACTGCCACAACATAGCTCCATGGGAAACACAAAAATTCTCCCTTGAAAAAGCAAAAGACCTTTTTAAGGTCATGAATGTTCTTTCAAATCTTCTGAATTTCATAGACATGTACGGCCTAAAAACAAACATAAAAGAAACAGAACTAAAATTTGTAGAAGATCGCTGGCTAATGTCCCGACTGAACAGCACCATCAAAGAAGTAACAGATGACTATGAAAATTTCAGATTCCATTTTGTCGGAAGAAAAATAGCGGATTTCATATTAGAAGATTTCTCAAGATGGTATATGAAACTTGCAAAAGAAAGATTCCAACAGGGATTGAATGAAAAAGATGCAAATTACTGCATTATGCACACAATAAGTCAAATGATAAAACTCATGGCCCCTATATGCCCGTTTATAACAGAAAAAGTATATCTTGAGATTTTTAAGGCTGTTGAAAAGAAAAAATCAATACACTTATGTGACTTTCCAAAAGCAGACACAACAAAAATAGATTTAGCTCTTGAAGAGAAAATGAAAATCGTAGACAAAGTAACAGAAATCGTCCATGCAAAAAGGCAGGAAAATTCAATCCGCTTGAAATGGCCCATAAAAAAAATAACACTTTCAGGAAATGAATCTGTTAAAAAAACAGCAAAAGACCTAAACACACTTTTAGCATCACTCTCAAATTCAAAGGAAGTTGTATTTGAATGCTTAAAGCTGCATATTAAAGCTGCGCCAAACTACCCTATTTTAGGCCCTGTTTTCGGTAAAGATGTCTCTAAAGTTGTTGATCTCATCAAAAAAGAAAATCCCGAAAATCTCAAAAAAGCGCTTGAAAAAGGAAAAACAACTCTTGGGAAATACGAAATAACAAAAGACATGGTTGAAATAAAAGAAAGCCTGCCAGAAACCCTTGTTGGTGGGGGTTTTGAAGGCGGTGTTGTTGTGGTTGACATTTCAAGAACCCGTGAGCTTGAAGAAGAAGCGCTTATAAGCGAGCTTGTAAGAACCGTGCAGGTAAAAAGAAAAGAAGCAGGCCTTAAAATCCAAAAGACAATTACACTACACATAAAAGGTCCGAAAATGCTTGAAAACTGGAAGGAAAAAATAGAAGAAGGCACAAATTCAAAAGTCCTGTTTGGCGGCATAAAAGGAGAAACAAAAGAGTCTTTTGAATTCGAAAAAGAAAAATTGGAATTTGGGTTTTAGTATTTTTTTGTAATGCATAAACACATCAAAAACAAAAAAAGCTTGAAAATGCTTCTACATATCAAAATTTTCATGATCTTTTTCCATTAGGAGCTGTAATTATGCCGCACTGTATGGCAGGAGTATTTGATGATATTGAAAAGAATATGATTCGTATGACCCTAAACGGTGGAATAGACCCGTTTACAAGAGAATACCTGCAAATAAAAGAAACTATTAAAGCTAATGGGTATTTAGCGAAATACTCTGAAAAATTTAAAAATGGAAACATATACAAAAAAATAGAAATATGCACAAAGACTACTAAAACAGAACATATCGCCACCTTATGGCTAAAAAACGAAGACCTTAAAACAACTACAAATACCTTGTATATGGAAATTAAAGAAGAAAAATGCCAACAGAAAATGGAAGAGGTTATAGGTATTCTTTCTAAAGAATATGATGTAATTATAAACAGTAATTTTTCGGACAAACCCAAAATACAAATTTCTCAATGATATATAACAAAACAAACTATCCGAAATTACAGTCCATGGGTGTTATGCCCTGGCCTAAAAGACTGTCAAAAAACTGTATGAACTGGTTCCCCCAGTTGCATGCCTGTATCGTTATTGCGGAAAGTATTGTAGATGAAAAAAAAAGAAGAATAACGGCAGCAATAACAAAAAGAATAACTAAGATTACCCAATTCCCCATTAAATCAAGAGATGCTTTTCTTTTCATAATCAATCACGAAAAAAACGGCCCTAAAAACATGTATGTGAAATACAAAAGAAACGCGATAATTGCGATAACAACGATAATACCTCGCATAACATCCAAAAATGTTGTCGCTCCTTTTGCCGATTGTTTTGTCATTGCTTGTTTATTTGTTTTATGTTAAATATAAATATAACCACACACTATAAGTATTTATGAAAAAAGCAAAGGGCGAGCTAGCTATAAATACCATGATTTTAATGGCTTTAGGCATCTTGGTTCTTGCATTAATTGTAATACTTATACTTCAATGGAAAGGGGATATGACAAGTATTGTGGGAGAGGTCTTAAAACCCCCGGTAACACCTTGAGGTGATTATAATGGATAAAAAAGCAATGAGCCAGGCAATGTATATTGTGATAAGCCTTGTTGTGATGTTAGTCGTGGCTGTTCTTGTGCTTGCAATAGCCAACGACGGTATCACCGGAGGCGGGGGTAAAATGATAGATATAATCACAGGAACCGACATACCGGTTATTGTTATTGAATAGTTGATTTTATGGAAATAAAGATTATAGCATATATCGTCATTGGTATCCTGGTGCTAATAGCACTCTGGAACTTTGTTGCCCCAAAAACAGATGCAGATTCACTGGCATTCAATATTTTTGGAACTATTTTTGAAAAAACACCAAACACACAATGCTACAGCGAATGCTCTATGGAAATACTCAACACAGGCGAATCTTTAGAATCTTGCCTGGCAAACAAAGAGGACTGTAATTAATAAAAACATATCGTGATTTATATGCGACATAAAGGAGACTTATCAGGCGGGGGGTTGCAAAAAATAATTACAATAGTGATTGCTCTTGCAATAATAGCCCTTATTGGAGTCGCTGTCATGAATTCTATTGATGCCGGCGATACAAAAATCAAAGACACCGAGCTTTCTTATGAAGAAGCAGCAATATGCGAAGCCCAATGCGCGATATGTATGATTGCACCATGCAAATGCACAATAAATGACGTAGATTTTGCATGTGATTGATAAGAAACTATAAACACTCTAAAAAATAACTAATTATTTCTAATATCCAACCACAAATTTTAACCGTCAAGAAACAAAAAAGATTATTTCCTTACAGCGTGAATGTCCTCTAACTTCTTTTTCAACATATCAACCGCAATATCTACATCCTTTTCGCATCTGGCCCCGGTGCACACAACTTTACCTGAATTAAAAATCAAAAACACTACCTTTGGCTTGTCATGCCTGTAAACAAGTCCCGGAAATTGTTCCGGCTCATACTCGCACTCACCAAGCTCAAACACAATTTTGTTCAAATCAAGTTTTACGCCAAGGTTTGCTGAAGCCACAATATTTACAATAGCCGTATCTGTTTTTCCTGTAATCTCAATCCCTATTTTTTTGAAGTCTTCCAGTGCCTGAGCAATTGATTTTTTCGCAGAATCGTAAGATTTTGCGCCGGAACAGATT
>DAOVNB010000008.1 GCA_030630425.1 archaeon
ATTGCAATGTTGTAGTCCCCGGCTTTTACATAAGAGAATGTAATTTGGCCCGACTCGTTTGTCCTTCCTGTAAGAAAGCTTCCATTTGCGCTTTTAGCAATATCTGTTCCATTCCAAAGCGTTACATTTGAATCATTTATGGCAGATGCGTTAAGGACAGTTATTATAAGAGCTGTAGGGTTTAAAGTTGTATACTCAAAGGATGTACTGTTTGGATTAACATAAAAATTATCTGTCGTATCTCTTGAATATCCTTCTGCTGTTGCGTCAATAGTTATATTCTGGAATGAAACCATCCCTGTAAAATTCGCGTATCCGTCCGCATCCGCCAATATGCTTGTTGTACTGCTTTCATTTGAAATCGTGACATTTACATTATGAATGCCTTGAAGTGTTGTGTTGCGGACAAGTACTGTAAGATTACCCGAATAAGGCTGCATAACAACAGGCGCTGCTGTGAAATTATTAAAAACCCCGGAAGTTATTGATTTTGTAATTGTTTTGCTATTGTATGCTGAGTGAGTTATATCAAATACTCTTGTTCCTTGCGGCACAAAATCAATAGTGCATGTGCCTAATGAATCTGTTGTACAGTTTATTGTTGACTCTGTGCTTAAGGCAATAATTGCGCCTGAAATATCATTCCCTTGTGGATTTTCAACGCTGAATCTCGCTTCAGTCTTGTTAAGATCATATGTAAAATTGTATGTTGTGCCGCCTTTAGGTATTGCAACACTTTGCACATCAAAGCCGCAGCCGTATTCTGTGTTGTTCAGAGTTATATTGTATCCTCCTGTTGGCACTTTGTTGAATGTGACTGTATCATAACCCGAAGTTAATTGTTTTTGGTCATAATAAGAGACATTTGTTCCTGTAAGCTCTATTGTTATGTTGTCTCTCTGGACCCCCTCACAGCCTGCCTGAACGCCTACGATGGTTTCATTAAGGGTGTAATTGAAACTTGTGGTCAAATAATGGTAGAACAGTGTAATTGATGCGCCTGTAAGATTTTTGTAGGCCCCATATGCCATTATATCTGTTGCCCTGACTTTTGCAGTTGCGCTTAAATCTTCAGTCCTTGTCTGGCTGCCCGCAAGAGCTGCTATTGTTTTTAGCGGATAACCGTATGATGCCATCTCAATACTATATGTTCCGATAGCCCCGTCAATATAGATTATTGAATTTCCGTATATGTCCGCGTTTGATGAATATGAAGTTCCGCTTTCAGGCTTTATAGTGATGGCAGCACCAATAACAGGAGTCTGTGTAAATTCGTCAAGGACAGTAACATTCACCCTTGTTGAACCCCTAAGGTATGTGGTTTTTCCGATTAGGTCATTGTTACCGAGATTCCCGAAATCATAAGGGTATCCTCCGCCATAGAATGTGTCTTCGAGAGTATTGTATCCGCTTTTAATGTAAGTTATTATGTAATTCGAGTCAAACCCAACATCAATTGCGTATTTTCCGTCTGAATCAGTGGTGGTTGCGTATGTTTTTGTTTCTGCCAGATCATTGAAAGTCACCTGAACACCATCAAGAATTACCTGGTTGTATTCATCCATTACAGACCCTTCAATGTGGGTTGCGCCGGTGAGATTTCTTGTAAATGATGTATATCCGTATTTGGGTCCGCACGAACCCCCGCCACATCCTGATTTTGGAATATATCCGTCTTTTTCAAAGGATATGCTATAATTCGCAGTGGATGGTATATATACATACCCAAAAGAGCCAAAGGAATTTGTCTGTGCTGCATAACTTCCGTTATTTGTTGTGTCGTGAATTGTAATTGTGGCAGATTTAATGGATTGGTCATTTACTGAATCAGACAAATAACCATAAATCATATGTCCTCCAAAAAAACCAACATTTCGAGTTTCTACTTCACCCGCAGACAAATAAGCAGTTCCTGTTTTGGATATATATCCTTCCTTGTCCGCATCAATAGTGTACCAAAGATAAGACCTCGCACTCAGGGAATAATCCCCATTTGAATTTGTTGTAACAAAATATTCTGGCTCGCCAGAACCGCCTGAAACCGTGACATTTGCGCCCGCAAGTTTTATTGAGTTGTTGTATGCGTCATAGACATTTCCCTGAATGATTCCCGTTCCGGTAAGGTTTATCACACCGTAATCCATTGAACTGTTTTGTAGAGTTACGTTGCTAAACCCATAATAACCTGAACTTCTTACCAATAAGGTATAGTTTGCATCCCCGTCAATATACAGGAGGAATTCTCCAGTATCGTTTGTATATACCAGGTATTCTTCCGAACCGGTTATGTATATACTGGCAAATGCCCCGCTTACCTCGTAACTTGTGTTCTGGCCGTCAACAGCTTTCCCTTCGACTTTGGAAGTTCCGCGAAGCCTGACTTTATCATCACCTGTCCAGCTTTGGCTTGTGTTTCCGTAAACCGGGATGTTTTTTCTTGAATATCCTGAAAGCGTAAAATTAAGCGCAGAATCTAAGTTAAGAAGGCTTGTAGGCATGTCAATCCTGAACCATCCGCCGGAATTTGTTGTGGTATTGTAATAATACCCCCCATAACCTAAAAGTGAGCTGCCGTCAACACTTGTAAGATTAACCCCAACGCCTGCAATTGCCTTTTGATTGTATTCATCAATTACATATCCTGTAAAATATGTCGCTCCTGAAAGTGTAAAGCTCTTTGTTTTTGTCTCCCCGTTGTTGATGTCTCCCAAGGCAATCCCGTATTTGTTTTCGTAGTCAGGATGAGAGATGTTGGCGGAGTAATTGACAGACTCAAAAATACCGGAACCCCAGACCTTTATTATTGCGTTTCCGTTTGCATCGGTTGTTTTTGTGTTCTCGTATTCTGTTATGTAAAGCGTTACTGTAACATTGGGTATGGGTCTTGTGTTTGCAGAATCCTTAATGGTTATATTGTAGTATGCGAACCCATCTGCCATCATACTCGAATCTACGGTATTTGTTCCGACAAATCCCGCACCTGCATTGTTTTCTGACTTTCCGGGAAAGCCTGCGGCTGTATAGTTTAGATAATATGCCTTATCCCCGCGCACAGTAATTGAATAAACTCCTATTGCATCTGTTGTTGTTTGATACATCAACACATCTGTCATATTGTCATAAACAGAAACGATTGCGCCTGAAAGCGAGCCTTCACCAAACTCTGTTACAGTTCCATTGAGTGTGGAGTTTCCTGAAAGCAATATATTTGAATAATCATTTGTTGTGTTTGCCACAAAACCTGTCTTTGCTGCCTGCATTGTGGGTGTAAGTGCGCCAAACCTCATTATCTTCATTGAATAAAATCCGTTTGAGCCTGTTATTGCAAGTGCATTGCCTGACTGTGTCAATGTAACCTGTACGGCATCAAGGTCATTATTTGATGCAACAGCAAATGCATCCTCAACAAACCCGCTGTAATTCGATATGGAAAAAGGATAATTTGTGCTGTTGAGCAGGTTGTAATGGGTTGCATTTATTTGAAGTGTGTAGCTGTTAATTCCAAGTGCTGAAAAATCAACAATATCTGTCCAGAAATTCCCATCCCATGGAAGGCTGCCTGAAATTGCCTGGCCAACCACACGATATGACATGTTTCCTTTTGTATCATCTACAGTCTCGCTTCCATGCATGCTCGTATAGTTCAATCTCGTTGTTGATGCATTCTGATAATTTTCATTGTTTCTTGTTTTTGTTATGGCACCGACTGCGAAGTATTTTGTTGCAAATGACCAGTTCCACTCAGAAGTTGATGTGTATGTGGCATTCACTTTCACATAATAATCGCCCAGAGGAAGGCCGCTTATATCAATGCTTGTGTTTGTCCAGTCAGTCCCGTTAAATGACATAGGCAGGTTCGGTCCTAAAGCAACGCTTCCTGTTGAATTATATATTGTATAATTTGCATACCCTGTGGTTGCATTGACCTCGCCCAGCGCTGCATGGCTTGCATTTGCGGTTATGTTTAAAAGATTTCCTGCTGTGTCTGCTGAAATATTTGCATCTACAGTTATATTTGCTGACTGCACTGCAAACACAGGACTTAAAAACAAAGCAAATGCTGCCAAAAACATGCAGAGCCCGAACAGGTTTTGCCTTGTCATTCTTCCTCTTCCTCGCTCATTTTTGCAGCTTGTGATGTTGTGTTGTTTAGAATGAATGGTGTGTCTTGTGTGGCTTTTAAAGGAGTTTTCGTGTTTTTGGCAGGCATGTACACCCAAGAGCGGCCCACAAGTATTCTTGTAATTACGCCGCTATCTCTTAGAGCTTCTAAGTATCCTGCAAGAAACTCGCGCCTTATGCCTAAATCTTTTGATAATTGAGAAACAGAGCGCGGCCTTTGCGCAAGTATTTTTAGAAGCCCATCTTCTTTCATAATATTTCCCTTAAAGCAAACCAAATATCGATATAGTGAGACATACCGCTGTTATTGATTATTTGTCATCAGGTACTATATAAAGCTTTGTATTGCGTGCTATATTGTACGCAATAAAGAATCATGAAACTTCGGGGAGACCACCGACCAAGGTCGATGGTTTGTTTGGTTCGGTTTCAAGCTTTTCAACGCCTTCCTCTGCCGGCTATCTGCGAAAATCCAAGATTTTCGAGATTTTGAAAATTTAAATTTTCAATTTTCGAAATTAGAAATTGCGATGCAATTTCGAAAACCTCGCAAATCAAAGATTTGCAAGGAAGCCGGCAGTTTCCAGCGATTGAAAATGCAAAAAATATGTTTTTAGAAAACATCCCACAATCTGTCTTTTTTGACCATTATCTCTCGGATTTCATCCAATGTATTCTTCTCATTTTCACCAAGAATATCCAAATTCTCAGACAATATCTTGTATTCGTCTTTTAGAATAAAACTGTAAAGTATGTCATCTTCTTTTATACTTCGCCCCACAACAGCACCATCAATTGATACTGCTACCTGTTCTTTGAGTTTTCCTTCAGTGACATTTTCGCCCTTGTTCTGCAATGCGTGAACTGTGCCTATTATTTTTCCTTCGGTATTCATCAGCCGGACACCGGTCTTTATTGTTCCCCCAAGGACTTCCATGCCAACAATTGCCGGCTTGCTTTGCCTAAATACAAATCCTGAAAGGAACCTAAGTTTTGAAGGTGCTGTAACAGAAGACAATACCTCTTTTTCCTTGAGTTTTGAGACTTCTTCTATGTGCTTTTCATAATCCTCAACAAGCCGGTAAATTATGTCTGAAGAAAATATTTTTGTTTTTGTCTTTCTTGCAAGATCTTCTGCATCCGAAAGTGTTTTAGTATTGAATGCAAAAATGACTTTGTGCACAGGATTGATTTCTTCCAATGCCATTATGTCTTTTTTGTTTACTGTTCCTATTTCGGCGCGCTTTATAGGTATTTCCATATCCTTAAGGGTTTTCACAAGCGCCTCTAAGCTCCCCAACGCGTCTGCCTTTATAATAACACCCGAACTGTCTGTTTTTATCTGGACTTCTTCTATTTCTTTCTGAACTTCGGCTTCTGAGTTTTTTGTTTTTATGCCTTCTCTCTCAAAGCGCACAGGAACACCGGGAATAACATTCTCAAGGTCAGGGGCCGATATTTTCAAGCCCGATGCTGCTGATATTTCCGGGAAATTTATGAACTGCTTTTCAACGCGGATTTCTTTTAGCGGGCTTGTCTTTAATACTGCTTTTGCCTTAGTCACAATAGCGCCGTTTGGATGGCCTATAACCACAGAATCCCCTCTTTTTGCAAGACCGTCGTAAAGTATGACATCAACTGTTGTCCCTAATCCTTTTACCTCTTTTACCTCAAGGACCGTTCCCTTTCCTGTGCCTTTGTCGTCTATGTGCAGGTTTTTCTCAAGATATTTCTGTGTCATTCCTGAAAGCATGGTAATTAAGTCTGAAACCCCTTCGCCTGTTTTCGCAGATATCGGGACTATAGACACTGTTTTTGTAAAATCCTCTATTCTTGTATATAGGTCTGCGGAAACCCCGTGAGTATACAGCTGGCCTATAAGCTCGTAGATTTTCATGTCCAAGTCCTGCCTTATTTTTGGCGGCTGTTGGTTGTATGACTCTGTAAAACATGAATCTTTTTTCGCACTCCAGCCTGAAAGCTTGTCAATCTTGTTTGCGGCTATTATGAATGGTGTCTTGTACTGCTTTAAGATGTTTATTGCTTCTTCAGTTTGCGGTTTTATGCCTTCGGTGACATCAATTACAAGAATTGCTATATCTGCCAGAGAGCCACCCCGTTTTCTAAGCATACTGAATGCCGCGTGGCCTGGCGTGTCTATAAAAAGAAGTCCCGGAAGCTTGAAATCTATCTTGAATTGGGCCAAAAGCTTGCCACATATAGAGATTATAATGTCTTTCGGCACTTCTGATGCGCCTATGTGCTGTGTTATGCCGCCTGCTTCGCCTGTTTGGACTCTGGAACTTCGAATATAGTCAAGAAGGCTTGTTTTTCCGTGGTCAACATGCGCCAATATAGAAATTATGGGTTTTCTCAATCTTTCGGTCATAAGATACACCTTTAAGATTATCTTTTTTTGTCACAGTATTAAATATTTGTTGCTCTTCGCGTATTGTCGTATTTTATAGGTGTTTGTACGAAAAGTTTATAAGGGCGGTTGTGTATATGGGAATTTAAGGGAGTAAAACACGCATATTCTAGTGCTCTCTTTAAACCATTGGGGGAGATAAAATGGTAGTAGAAATTTTTGCTGTATCCTATTTTGGGATTGCAGCTTTGGCTGTCCTTTGGAAGTACAGCAAATTGCCTGACATCGATTGGGGACAGATAACCGCAGGAGCAATGCTGCTTTTTGTTGGGGCAACGCTTCCAATCTTAAGCCAGGCACTTGCAGCTTTTGTTGACGCAAGCGCTGTTTTTAATCCGCTAGCATCTGTAGTGAACATAATCGGTGCACTATTTGTTGTTATCGGCGGCCTTAAAAACGCACTTAACAACATGAAAAAGTAATTTCTTTTAAGAAAAAATTTAAAAACGCCCTCCTTAAAAAGGGGGGCGGGTTTTTTTATTTTAAAATAAGCTATCTCATGCTAATGCCGGGTACTGTGTTCAGTGCTTCAGCGTATAGTTCATTAAATGGGAAACCTAATTCAATTGCTTTAGAGTTATCTGCATTTGGATCGAATAACATAAAGCCATTTTGATCATGCGATAACACATATTCCCCACCCAATATCTTTTCTGGAGGAATGACACCCATATCTACTTTTTGATGACTTATAGGTACAATATCCATGTTAACGCTGTTGAATAAGGCATTACGACCTGTAAATTTTACGGCGTATGTTATTCCCGTAACATCATCTGTCATATATCCATCAATTCCTGGATTCTTTCCGCCTTCTATTCTTATTTGGCTCTCTTCCGCATTCATTCTGCCTATTTCTGTGGGTTTGGGCACATATCTTTCTCCATTTATTTCACTCATAAATCCACCACCATTAATAATTATATTTTTATTTCTACCCATATATTGGAGACTCGCCGTCTATTTTTGCCTTGTTAATCCAGCGAGCAACATCCTTATTTTTAACGATAATGTTTTTAATTGTTTCGTCATCCAATGAATATTTATTTAATAACTCAGTATATTTGTCTTTCACCATCAGATAAAGTTCTTTTTCTCCAATTGTGTTTGAATCAAGTACTTTCAACCGTATGTTTTTACAGCTATCTTCATCTATGATCTTTCCTGAATTTTTGTATATGCAAGAATCAAGTGTGTTAGCCGCCTCATCAGAAACATCCGTTGTCTTTAACACATATCGTAAAACAAAAGAGTCTACTTCACGATTATCATGTCTTGCGAAGTGAAGACATCCCTGCAGGGGCAACAAATTCTCGGTTTTTATGGCATTTCCATCCTTAAAAAGATAAACGGTTTCTACAATATTTCCTATGCTTTTGCATCTGATATTGTCTTGAGATCCCTGGACTGATGCCTTTGCAGCAGTATCCACATAATCAATGAGTTGACCTTCGTATTCTTTTATTGAAGCATATGCATCTAAAAGTTCACTTAGGCCTTTTTTTGAGGCATTTTTAAATTTCTCGCTTATTTTTTCTTTGTATATGTTTTTGTTTTTGTATGTAAGATCATAAAGAGCAACCATAAGAATAGAATTAACGGCTTTTTGTGTTTTAACTGAGTCTTCTTCTACAGCATTTATATTTTCATAAATAGGTTGTATTGGTTTACTGTTTTGAAATAATTCAAACCAGTTTACAAAATTCTCGTCTTTAAAAAGATCTTTTTCTTCTAAAACCGGTGCAGTACCATAACCGCTATTTATCAGAATCATAATAACCCCTATTACCATTACATAGTAACACAACCTTTATAAATCTAATTCTTAGTGTTACGGAACCAATATTATAGAACAATAACAATTTAAGCTTTCCGAATACAATACAGGCTATGCTTATAAACTACAAGAACCTGAAAACATTCTTTTTTGACCTTGACGGGACAGTATGGAACTGGAGAGATTTTAACCCCCAGATGAGGCACATAATTGAAAAATTGGAAAAAAAGCACAAAAAAGTATTTTTCATAACCAACAACACCATTCTCTCGCAAACAGGGTATGCGCGGAAATTTTCCAGAATGGGCCTGCAGATTGCAGAAGAACAGATAATAACCGCCGGTCTTGTTGCTGCAAAGTATTTTCAGGCCAAAGGCATTGATAGAGTATATGCGATTGGAGAGCAGGGGCTTGTTGAAGACTTAAGCGCGCACGGAATTACCGTAACAGATGCAGCAAGGGCGGTTCTTGTATCTTATGACCGGAATTTCAACTACGCCAAGCTTAAAAACGCATACGACCTTATTAGAACTGGTGCAGAACTATACACAACCGGAAGAGAGACAAGCTGGATTGTCGGAACTGAAAAATACCCCGCAGTTGGTCCGATTTTGGCAGCAGTTGAGGCTGCGACAAAAAAAGAAGCAATAAATTTGGGAAAGCCGTCTGCTATAATGAAGCAAAGGATACTCGATGACATTTTTCTTTTCCCTGAAGACTGCATTCTTATAGGTGATGAGCTTTCTGATGTTGAATTCGGCTCATCGTGCGGTTTCAGGACTGCTGTTGTGCTTACAGGGATTGTGGATGACAATTCAGTAAAAGAAGCACAGGGAACACTAAAGCCGGACACAATACTTAGAGACATAAACGAGATTACGCGAAATCTTTGACAAATTATATAATGTTTGTCTTGTTCTATTAAAACAGGTGTTATTATTTAATGAATTAAACCCAAAACAGTTAAAAACTCTTGTAACTAAGCTCTCTAAACTGAGGGGTCGACATACAGAGCTTGTAAGTGTTTACATCCCTTCAGGATACAATATAAACGAGATGAAAACACTAATCTCAAATGAACAGGGAACAGCAGTCAATATAAAATCCAAAGCAACAAGAAAAAATGTCATGTCTGCTTTAGAAAAAGTGGGACAGAAGCTTAAATTATACAACCAGACCCCTAAAAACGGGCTTATTATTTTCTGCGGAAATGTTTCCGGAAAAGAAGGCGTGCAGGATATGAAGCTTTGGGAAATAGAACCACCGGAACCCATAAGTATGCGGCTTTACAGGTGCGACCAGACATTCATAACAGACCCTCTAAAAGACCTTACCCGTGAAAAAGAAGTATACGGGCTTGTGACTATTGACACTCAGGAAGCGGCAATCGCTGTTCTTCGGGGCAAATCAATTGAACTTATAAGGCATATGACCTCTCTTGTTCCCGGAAAAACCGGAAAGGGCGGACAGTCCGCAGCGAGATACGGCAGAGTGCGCCAGGGACTTTTGCTTACATTCAAAAAAGATGTCGGTGTTCTTGCAACAAAGTCTTTTGAAGAGGAAAAAGACCTTCTTGGCCTTATAATCGGGGGGCCAGGGCATGTAAAAGAGGAGTTCGCAGAAGGGGACTTTTTGTCAGAAGCTATGAAAAAGAAGATACTTGCAATAAAAGATTTAGGCTATGCCGGTGTTGACGGCCTAAAAGAGCTAATTGATAGGGCAGAAGATGTTCTTGCGCAATCAGGGATTATGCGCGAAAAGCAGATTTTGGGCCGATTTTTCGAGAACCTTAAAAAAGAGACAGGGCTTGCATCATATGGCCTTATTGAAGTTAAAAAAGCGCTTGATTGTGGTGCTGTAGATACGCTGATTGTATCCGAACAAATACCTATGAGTGCATTTGATGTAATGTGCAGCAGCTGCGGCTATAAAGGCCAAAAAATAACAAGAAAAGAAAAAATACAAGAAAAGTGCCCGAAATGCGGGTCAACTATCAAAATTACTGAAAAAGACCTTTTTGATGCATTAGAACAGGTGTGCGAGACTACCAGCACAAAATTTGAGACAGTTTCTGCAGAAACACAGGAAGGCGCGCAGTTTTTGCAGTTGGGCGGAATTGGCGCCATATTAAGATATAAACTTGAATGACAAAATATTTGTGTGATGATATGTCTTTTTTAAAAAAAATACGAAAAGAAAAAAACATAGCTGTTTTTGTTGACGGCCCTAATATGCTTAGAAAAGAATTTGACACTGATTTAGACAAAATAAGAAAAAAACTTGAAGAGCACGGCCGGGTTGCCCAAAGCATTGTTTTTCTGAACCAATACGCACCGAACAAACTTGTAGAAGCTGTCACAAACCAGGGATTTGAGCCCATAATCGGTATGGGTGGCACAAAAAACGACCAGACAGATGTTGATGTCTACATGTCTGTTGAGGCTATTGAAGCGGTGCACAACAAAAACATAGATATAATCGCCATTGCAACAAGGGATGCTGATTTTCTGCCTGTGGTCCAGACCGCAAAAAGACACGGCAAGAAAGTCATAGTCGTAGGCCAGAATCCCGGGTTCTCAAAAGGCCTTCAAAGGGCGGCTGATTTTGTTATTGACATTACTAATGGGAATAATAGGCCTATTAACAGAAGACGAAGATAAAATCCAAATTTAAATATTCTTATTTAAGTATACTTTATGGATTATACAGAAGTAGTTTGCGGTATTGTGTGGCATAATGGCAGAATATTATTTATGGAACGATTTAATCCTCCCTATGAAGGGGTGAATTGCTTTCCTGGCGGCAAGATTGAACCTGACCAGACACTAGAAAACGCATTAAACGACGAAATTCTGGATGAAACCCATCTTAAGATAAACCGAGCAATATATTTGGGTTATGTAAAGGAAATAATTCAGGAACCGGAAGCCATATATAAAAATTTACTTCATTTTTATGCGGTAAACCCTATTGATTTTGATTATGCTGCTAAAACAAGGGAAGGGACGAACAAGGCCATTTTGCTTACAGACCTAAAAAATCCGAAGTGTTGTTTAGGTGATACTGTTGCGCCTCTAGCTCTTCTAATTATTAACCGTATTCCTATAGATGCCTGGACTATTGATGACCTTACTGATGCATTAACAGACAGCACTGTTTTTGGTAATGAATATAATTTTGTAAAATCCAATGGAAAATATATACAAACCGAATCTGTTCTTTAAACACAAATAATTATATCCCAAAAATCTTTTTCGCATTGTTGAGCGTTGCCTCAAGGACTTCATCTTTTGTTATTTTTCTTATCTTGGCTATTTTTTCTGCAGCATATTCGGTGTTCCAGGGAACATTTCGTTTTCCGTCAAGCCAAAGATATGGCGCATCTGTTTCAAGAAGCATCTTTTCAAGCGGGCAGTCGCGTGCAAGCTTTCGCGTAGATTTGGAGCGAAGTATTATGGTTGAAATTGAGATATAGTAACCCAATTCAAGTGCTTTTTCCATTAACTCCAGATTTCCGGAAAAACAGTGCATGACAACTTTTTTCATTTTTTCTTTTTCAAGGATATCAAGAACTTCAATTTCTGCATCCCATGAGTGTATGACAACCGGAAGATTGAGATTTTTTGAAAGATTTAAAAAACGAACAAACCGTTCCTTTTGCAAGTCCCTCATTTTTTCGTCTTTTTCCCAGTGAAAATCAAGACCAATTTCGCCTATGCCTACGAGGTTATCTTTATTTTCCTCAACAAATTTTAGCTCTTCTTGAAACTCTTTTTCACTCATTTTTTCGGCATCTATTGGATGTAGCCCGATTGTAGCATAGATATTTTTTGATTTTTTAGAAATATCTATTGCTTTTCTGTTCCATTCCTTATTTGCGCCGGAAACAATAGTAAATGCCAAATTTTTTTCTGTTTCGTCGATGACTTCGTTCAGGTCGTCCTTGAACCTGTCATGCTGTAAGTGACAATGAGTATCCGTAAGTTTTGACATTATAACTACCACAAAGTTTATATACATTTAAAGCATTTTAATAGTTTGAGATGCATTAATATGGGATTTAACAATGTAAAAATCACGGGTTTGTTTGTTTGGGCGATTTTGGGAATTGCTATGGGTGTTGCATTTGCAAACATAGGTGAATTTTTTTCAATTAACTATAAATATATGGCGCTTATTGTTGGGGGAATTTCTACAGGAATAGCTGTTATTCTTATGAAATACCGTGAGACTGACAGAAATCATTTCATAATGTCTGTATCGTTGATTCTTGTTTTATCCCTATTAACAACCTTGCCATTTTATGCCCTTATCTTCCCCCTACTTGCGCATTTAGGGCCTATTGTATTTGGTGCAACTGTAGGCATTTCTGCATCTATATTGTTTCTTGTGCTTGTCAGAAACATAGAAGAACTTGAAATTGAAGAATGAACCGCTAGCAACAAAGACAAAAGATAATTTTAACGCAAAAAAATATATATATATATATATATATATACTCAAAAGAAAATAGTTTAATTGTGTTTTATGGGTAACTTCAATTTTAATATCTGGGGTGTGTTCCTGTGGGCAATATTGGGGATTCTTGTAAGCATTAGCTTTCTAAATATTGCTGATTTTTTTTCATTGGATTACAAGCAGGCAATAATTCTTCTAGGCGGTTTTTCAACAGGGTTGGCAGTTATTCTTATGAAGCTTAGAAACAACAACAAAAAATTATTTTTAGGGGCCATCACAATTATTATTATTTGTGCTATCCCTATAATCGGATTTTATGTGTCTCGAATAACACAAAACATATCGCTTGGGTTTGATA
>DAOVNB010000159.1 GCA_030630425.1 archaeon
CATATTAAAAACACGCACCAAGCGAACCGATAGAGATTGTTTATTTACTGCCTATAATATAAGGCAATATAAAACTAAGTTAGGCGAAATGAACTTTGAAAGGAGGGGTTGATATGGCAACGTATAAACAGATTCAAAACTGGGTAAAAAGGAACTACGGATTTAGTGTAAAAACATGCTGGATTGCACACGTAAAAGAGATATGTGGACTTGAATCAAGAAAAGCACCAAACAGATTTGATGAAAATGAAAGGACCAATCCATGTCCCATGAACAAAATTGATCCAATCAAACAAGCATTCAGGTACTTCGGAATGATATGAAGTCCACTTCGCCTAACAGTGGGTATGTGGTTCGCTTACGCTTACCCGAATTACCCTATCGCAACTTCGCATACCTGCAAAACGGTTTATGAAAAAAAAACAAAAATATTCTTGCAATCAAACAGCATTACCTTAACTTCCAATAGAACAACCCGATTGCTTCCTATAGAACAAACCTTTGGTTCCTTTGGAGAATGGTTCATTTCCTGTGGAGTAAAATCAACCGCGCCGCTCTTGCCACCATGCAAAACCGAAAGCAACATCCCGATAAACATGCCCATCAGCTATCCATAAAGAATCATCCGATACCAGGTCATCAAGAATGTTTATTATATTTACGCCTTCGTCCTTAACCCTAAAAGAAATGTATTCATCCCACAAATTAACCAAAGAAGAATACTGCTCAATTACATCATCGCACAGCATATTACCACAGTCTTCGCCGAATTTATCAGATACAAAATCCTTAAAAAAAGAGTACTCTCCAAGTTCTGTTGAAGAATAAAACCCAGATAATTCATTAATGCCTTCGCAAATATCAATCTGCTTTTCGCCACCACAGGAAAGAGCATAAATGGTTTGGCAGGTATAAAACAACTGCTCAACATCTGAAGGAAGAACAAAAATAACATCCGTATCATCCATATCCATAATAGCCCGAACAGCCACATCTTTTAAAGAAAAATAGTTTTTAGTTCCTAAATTTTCGAGAGATTTATAATCTAAAACAATTCCGGCATTATTTGGACCCGTAATATTTCCCTCAAAAACAAGCGACATTTTAACGGATGCGTCAAACGGATTCTCATTAATTTTAGAATCTAAAATAGTTGCATCAAAAGGATCCCAACTATACGCAAATGCATGTTTTTCCCCCAACCCGGAAACATTATTATCTGGACAATATAGGGTCACACCCACCACCAAGAACTCCTTACCCCGAAAGATTTTAAAAACAATCGATTATAGTATATAGTTATGGAAAAAACCATCATCAATAAAGTGGCATCTGTCGCAAAGATAAGCTTAACAGCCGCAGAAAAAAATAAATTTGAAAAAGACATCAAAAATATTCTTGACTCTTTTAAAGAACTGGACTCTGCAAATGTAGACGGAATTGAGCCAACATTCCAGCCCGTTGAGGCAAAAACTGCATTAAGAGAAGACAAAGAAGAATCATGCTTAACACAGAAAGATGCCCTTGCAAACACAACCCTAAAAGAAAAAGGCTTGTTCAAAGGACCTAAAGCAATATAACCAAAACAGGTCCATTCAAATATTTTTAAATAGTTAAATTATGAGATAATCCTATGAAATACGAAATGTCTGCATCAAAGTTTATCACCGAGTCAAACAACGGAAACATAAATTATACTGATTTCTATGCGAAATTCTTCGAAAAGCTAAAAGAAGCAGACAAAAAATACAATCTATTGATAACGCAAAACACAAAAAACCCAAGCATAAAAAAAGGAAAAATAACAGGCCTCCCGCTTTCAGTAAAAGACTGCATATGCACTCTTAACATAAAGACAACAGCAGGTTCAAAGATTCTTGAAAATTACATCCCTCCTTTTGACGCAACAGCAATCAAAAAATTAAAAGAACAAGGCGGTGTAATTGTTGGAAAAACAGCACAGGACGAATTCGGGCATGGAACATTCTCAACCAACTGCGCATATAAAATCCCTAAAAACCCACTTGACCCAAAAAGATCCTGCGGCGGCTCATCAGGCGGTGCAGGCGGTCTTGTGGCAGCACTTAATATGCCGCATATCGCAATCGCAGAATCAACAGGCGGCTCAATTTCAGCGCCCGCAGCATTCACAGGAACTGTAGGAATTACGCCAACTTACGGCAGGGTGTCAAGATACGGGCTTATTGACTATGCAAATTCTCTTGACAAAATCGGCGCAATGGGAAAGACTGTTGAAGATGCAGCACTCGCCCTTAACATAATATCCGGACACGACCCAATGGATGAAACATCCGTTGACAAAAAAGTCCCTGATTTCACCGCAGCAGTAAAAAAAGATATAAAAGGCATGAAACTTGGTGTGCCGAAAGAATACTTCAGCGAAAAAATTAACAACAAGATAAAAAACATAATCTGGGATAAAATAAAACAACTGGAATCCTTAGGCGCAACCTATGAAAAATGCTCGCTTCCAACAACAAAATATACAATTCCATCATACTACATAATCGCTATGTGTGAAACCAGCACCAACTTAGCCAAATTCTGCGGAATGAGATACGGTGCATCAGATGACCTTAAAGGCAGGGACTTCAACGAATATTTCTCAGATATCCGCGGAAAATACTTAGGCGAAGAAGCAAAAAGAAGGATAATATTGGGAACCTACGCACGAATGGCAGGATACCGGGACCAGTATTATTTAAAGGCAATGAAAGTAAGAACCCTCATCATAAACGACTACAAGAAAGCTTTCAAAAAATACGACTGCCTTGTATCCCCCACAATGCCTTTTATTGCCCCAAAATTTAAAGATATAGAAAAGCTGACACCTGTTGAAAATTATTTTGCAGACATTTTGACCGCAGGACCAAACCTAGCCGGAATACC
>DAOVNB010000118.1 GCA_030630425.1 archaeon
ATTCTTTTGACAAAAGGCACAATCCCTTTTGATTTTCTTAAAAGCCTAATCTCATCTTCTGTTTTTTTGGCAATCTGTGCAATCTGTGCATCTGAAAAACCGTGCTTTTTTGCTTTTCCAATACTGAAAACAACATCATCATTTATTTCTTTTTCAATATCAATTATGTTTTTTATTTTCTCTAAAAACCACGGGTCTATTTTTGAAAGATTATGGATTTTATCAGTTGTATACCCCTGCTTGTAGGCTGCCACAACATAAAAAAGCCGCTCATCTGTGGGATTCGAAAGAACTTCCTCAATTCCTTTAAGTGCCTCCTCGTTGTTTCCGACAACACCCAAATATGTTTCATCCACCATCCGCACGGCCTTCTGAAGCGCTTCTTCAAACTTCCTGCCTATTGCCATGACCTCGCCCACAGATTTCATCTGCGTCCCTATACGGTTATCAACATTCTTGAATTTCTTTAAGTCCCATCGCGGAAACTTCACAACAACATAATCCAACGCCGGCTCAAAGCAGGCGGTGGTAACACCTGTTACCTGATTCTTGAGTTCCGATAAATTAGCACCCAGGCAAAGCTTTGTTGCAACAAAGGCGATTGGGTATCCTGTTGCTTTTGATGCAAGGGCGCTTGAGCGGGACAGTCTCGGATTGACTTCAATCACCCTATATTCAAAAGTGTCCGGATTAAGCGCAAACTGTATGTTGCACTCCCCTACAACACCTAAAAAACGGATTGCCTTTAGGGAAATATCGCGAAGCGCATGGTATTCCTTATTGTTCAAAGTCTGTGACGGCGCAACAACAATAGACTCGCCCGTGTGAACACCTACCGGATCTAAGTTCTCCATATTGCATATGATTATGCAGTTGTCATGGACATCCCTCATAACCTCGTATTCAAGTTCTTTCCAGCCGGCAACAGACTCTTCAACAAGAATCTGGCCTATGGCGGAAGCACTCAAGCCAACGCTTGCAATTTCTTCAAGCTCTTCTTTTGTCTTTGCAACACCGCTTCCAAGCCCTCCAAGTGTAAAGGCCGCCCGGACAATTACAGGATATCCTATGTTTTCTGCAACACCAATAGCTTCAGTAACCGTTGTTACCGCAGTGCTCCGGCACACATCAATATTTGCGGCATCCATCGCATTTTTGAAAAGTTCCCTGTCTTCGGTTGTTTGTATTGTATCTGGCTGCGTGCCTAAAACGCGAATACCATACTTTTTAAGAATTCCTCTTTTTACAAGCTCCATCCCGCAGTTAAGCGCAGTTTGGCCCCCAACATTAAGAAGTATTGAATCCGGCCGCTCTTTTTCTATTATTCTAAGAACAACATCCGCAGTCACAGGAAGCAAGTATATTTTTGATGCCATTTTAGGGTCTGTCTGAATTGTGGCAATGTTCGGGTTCACAAGAACCGTCTCAATGCCTTCTTCTTTTAGTGCCTTTAAAGCCTGGCTTCCTGAAAAATCAAACTCTCCGGCCTCTCCTATTTTAATCGCGCCGCTCCCTAAAACAAGGACTTTTTTTACATTCAAATGCCCTTTATCATTAAACTCATTCATTATTTAGCCCCTTTAAAAAATCATCAAACAGCCACGAAGTATCATTCGGCCCCGGTGTTGCTTCAGGGTGAAACTGAACAGCCGCAATTGGCTTGTCTTTATGGCATATCCCTTCAACTGTTTTGTCATTTGCATTCTCAAACCATGCAATAACGCCTTTTGGAAGTGATGAATGCTTTATTGCAAACCCATGGTTCTGGCTTGTGATATAACATTTTTTAGTGTTTACTTCCACGCATGGCTGGTTCTGGCTCCTGTGGCCGTATTTCAGCTTATATGTATCCGCCCCTAACGCCAATGCCAGAAGCTGGCATCCAAGGCATATCCCAAAAAGCGGAATCCTGTTTGCGATTAAGGTCTTAAGCGTACTTATAGTGCCTTTAAGAATCTTAGGGTCGCCGGGCCCGTTGGATACAACAACCGCATCCGGATTTTGGTCAAGAATCTGTTCTGCTGTAGTATTGTAAGGAACTCTTAACACAGTTGTATCCTGTTTTAAAATCTCCCTTAAAATATTCGCCTTAAGCCCGCAGTCAATAAGAACTATTTTCTTTTTTCCATTGCCATACACCACAGGCACTTCCTTTGATACCGCTGCTACAAGGTTCTTTTTATTCGGATCCTCCACCAGCGTTATCTCAGATAATAATTCTTCTCTTTTTGGATGCCCGACTTCCAATATTCCTTTCATTGTTCCTTTTTCTCTTATTATTTTTACAAGCTCGCGGGTGTCAATACCTTCTATTCCGCATTTCCCGTGCTGGACAAACCACTCATTAAGCGACATGCCGGATTCATGATGGCTCGGCTTCTTGCAAATCTCAGACACCACAAACCCCTCAACCATTATATGGTCTGACTCAAATGACTCAAGAAGCCCAAAGCAATCCCGCTTGTTTAAGGGCACACCGTAATTGCCAATCAAAGGATAAGTTGAAACAAGAATCTGGGCCGTATATGACGGGTCAGTTAATGCCTCAACATAACCGACCATCCCGGTATTAAAAACTACTTCACCAACAACTTTTTTTTGACGCCAAAACCAAAACCTTCAAAGACACTGCCGTCTTCAAGAACAAGCATGGCTTTCATTTTTTTGCTTTTTTGTGTAGTTTTTGTATCCAAAAGAAACCCGCTAACTAGTTACAACCTAAAAGTTTTTAAATCTTGGGTGTGGTTGAAAAACAACAAGTATTTATATTTTTAACAACTTACTAGTCATCATGGGCCGTACTTTAAATGTCGCAGACCAATTTAGTGGAAGATACAGTCGTGAAAAACAAGAGTATGTATTCGATTTGAATATTTTAGAAACTGAAGTAAATCCCTCAAATCATAATGAATATTTTTTTGAAGGCTTGTTCAAAGATGATTTCGGACATGCTATCGCTTCCGGGCGTATGGATCTGAAAAGCATATATTTCTCCATAAAATACTCTGATAAAGCAATAAAAACAGGCGCGCCTGAAAAGACCTTACAGTATAGCGGACAGTCAGAACTATCCATCGTATTTGAAGGAATATACCACGAAAAAGAAATAGACACCATGAACGAACCACTCGGCACATTCTCAATGTCGCGCCCGTCAGTAACAAAAATAGATTAAAAACAAAACATTCGCGCATACCCAACATCCCGCATTGCGGATGTTTACGGAATTTATCCCGTAAACCTCGTGTTACATCCAATAAAATTTGAGTTCCTAAAAAAAAGAAATGGGGGTTCCTAGTCCTCCGGACATATTGCCTTTCTCTTCAAGAAAGAATTAATCTTGAAAGTGAGTGAAAAAACCGAAAATGTTATACATTATCCACTATTTAATAAGTTTAGGGGATTATAAATTTAAAGGATATTAAAATGAAAAGAAGATTTTATTCAAGTGAACGATATGATGAACACACTATATTTACCAATGTAAGAAAAAAATATAGGAGTACTTTAACGCAAGAACAAATAGAAAAAATATGCACATATCTAGAAAATCCTACTCAAAATGGTATTTGTTATCTTAAAGGCAAATATAACAAACATGGTGGAATAAC
>DAOVNB010000168.1 GCA_030630425.1 archaeon
GGGTTAAAATCTCTCCAGTTCCATACTGTCCCGTCAAGGTCAAAAAAGAATGTTTTCAGGTTCTTGTAGTTTATAAGCATAGCCTGTATTGTATTCGGAAAGCTTAAATTGTTATTGTTACATAATATTGGTTCCGCAACACTAAGAATTAGATTTATAAAGGTTGTGTTACTAATTAATGGTAAAAGGGATAATTATGAATGATGTATATTTTACAAAAGTTGGTGGTGAAGGGGATATAAAAATTCGCGATTTGTTTAAGGATAGCGTTTTTGAAAGATTATATGCCGATATACGCTATTCTAAAGACAAAACAAAAAAAGATATGACTCAAAAAATAAGAGAAAAAATAACAGTCAATAATTATACAGAAAAAGCTGAAGATGTTGTTGATATTTTCTTAAAAAAGTGCTTTTATGATGCACTTTTTGAGGGCAGTCATATAGAAACTAAAGATAATGGTGTTGTTTGGCGATCTCCACCAACACCCAAAGAAAAAAAGACCATATGGCCTAACAGTTCTAATTCGGGTTACAGTGAATTGCTCGGTTTGTTAAGAAAGTATGCAAAAACAAATAATTACATAGTTAATTATTTTCCAACGGCCGCAAAACAATCTATGGGGCCGACAGGAAATGAAATATTGGCGCCTGCTTGCTTTAGTATAAACATAAAACCACAAAAATCAAAAAAAGATGAATTTTTAAATAAAACATATTGTCTTACTGGTTGTGCAAAATTAAATGATAACGATCCTACGGAAATAGATCGATTGACATTATATCGTGTGGTTATTTTAGAAAATGACAAAGACCAATCAAACATTCTTGAGATTTGTGATGAGTTGGGTGATAATGATCCTTTAACATGGTGTGATAATTTGAGTGAAGAAATAGTTGATGATGAACAACAAAAGTCTATTGTTCTAAAAAAAGTTGCTGTTGATGTCGAAAATCCGATAGATGGTCAAAAACTCTACGAAATGATTGAAACAGGATTAAAACCATTAATGGAAAGGTATCCTAAAGAGTACAAACAAATAAAAAACATTGTTGATAAGAATATAGAATATATATTTTTTAAACCAAATAATGATGTTGCTTGAGGTGAAAAATTATGCGTGATAATAGAAGTGGTAATAGTATTGTAAAATCCCCTGATGGGGTGGGTAGCGAGGCACTGGATAAATGGGATACGGAGCGTTACGATGCGATGAGAAGAAGAGAAACATATCTTCGTGTAGCACAAAATAGTGTTCGTAATCAAAAAACAATTGACACTCGTGTTGCTGGTGGAAACTTTGATGCCTATACAACTGACGAAGGTACAAAAATTGTTTATGGTGTTACAGTTATGGATTTAAATAGTCGCTCTCAAGCAGCAACTGTTTCGTTTACTGTACTCCCTCAAGAACATCAAAAGGTTGATTTATCAGCCATTGAGCCATCTAAAGTCTTGTGTGGAATATATAGGATAGAGCATTATTCAGGGCATGAAGCGAAAGATCCTTTTAAGCTTACGGAGTTAACAACAGATCTAGATCAAACAACACAATTTCCCGGTATGTGGATTGATACTATTTATTTTGAAGCAATGCAACAAGTTGGAGAAAAAAGTAATTTAATGTAATAGTTTAATTACTAAATATATTTTAAAATAAAAAAATCCGCCCCCCTTTTTAAGGAGGGCGTTTTAAATTTTTTCTTAAAAGAAATTACCTTTTCATGTTGTTAAGTGCGTTTTTAAGGCCGCCGATAACAACAAATAGTGCACCGATTATGTTCACTACAGATGCTAGCGGATTAAAAACAGCGCTTGCGTCAACAAAAGCTGCAAGTGCCTGGCTTAATATTGGAAGCGTTGCCCCAACAAAAAGCAGCATTGCTCCTGCTGTTATTTGTCCCCAATCGATGTCAGGCAATTTGCTGTACTTCCAAAGGACAGCCAAAGCTGCAATCCCAAAATAGGAAACAGCAAAAAGTTCTACTACCATTTTATCTCCCCCAATGGTTTAAAGAGAGCACTAGAATATGCGTGTTTTACTCCCTTAAATTCCAATATGTGCAAACCCCCTTATAAACTTTTCGCATAAATACGCATAAAATACGACAATACGCGAAGAGCAACAAATATTTAATACTGTGACAAAAAAAGATAATCTTAAAGGTGTATCTTATGACCGAAAGATTGAGAAAACCCATAATTTCTATATTAGCGCATGTTGACCACGGAAAAACAAGCCTTCTTGACTATATTCGAAGTTCAAGAGTCGCAACAGGCGAAGCAGGCGGTATAACACAGCACATAGGCGCATCAGAAGTGCCAAAAGACATTATAACTGCGGTATGTGGCAAGCTTTTGGCACAATTCAGGATAGATTTCAAGCTCCCCGGACTTCTTTTTATAGACACACCCGGCCACGCTGCATTCAGCATGCTTAGAAGAAGAGGAGGCTCTCTGGCAGATATAGCAATACTTGTAATTGACATCACCGAAGGCATAAAACCGCAAACTGAAGAAGCAATAAACATACTGAAACAATACAAGACTCCATTCATTGTGGCGGCAAACAAGATTGACAAGATTTCGGGCTGGAGTGCGAAAAAAGATTCATGCTTTACAGATTCGTACAATCGCCAGCCGCCAAAAATAAGGCAGGACTTGGATATGAAAATCTACGAGCTTATAGGCCAGCTATATACTCACGGCGTTTCGGCAGACCTTTATACAAGAATAGAGGATTTTACAAAAACAGTGTCTATAGTTCCGATATCTGCGAAAACAGGCGAAGGGGTTTCAGACTTAATTACCATGCTTTCAGGAATGACACAGAAATA
>DAOVNB010000141.1 GCA_030630425.1 archaeon
TCGGTTTCCATATCTTTTAAATCGCCATAAACTGTTCTCAAACTAATATTTCTTTTCTTTTCTCCCCCTCCTTTTCCTTCGATGGCATCACATTCAGCACTTAAGACCTCCAAAAAATTCTCGACATTAGACTGTGTTTCTAAAGAATCCAATAAAATATCGTTATATCCTTTGTAGATTTCGTCCATATAACTTGGAAATCGTGTTTTAAGTGATTCAATATATTCTTCTCTCGGAAGGACAAAACGCATTGTTTTTCCGTTTCCTTCATATAAATCCAATAAAGATGAGTGATCGCTAAGGCATACGGCTATTTTACCCATTAATCGGGAATATGTTTTATCCGTACCCGCAATTTGGTTGTATTCCTCACACAAGCGCATTGTAAGTGCAGTAGAAGCGCCGGAGGTTTTAAGATTGAGCAGGGCATCAAATAATGTGGTTTCATCTAATCTTCCATTACTCAATTGCGCATTTAAAAGGCAATCAATCGAATTATCCACACTTTTTGCATAAATATCTGTTTCCATAAAATATCTCCTAATATTATAACTTAAAAGAAATAACACTACAGTAAAACATAAACTTTTATAAAATTATCTTTTTTAGCCTGAAATTTCCCCTTTGCCGAAAGGAATATGCCGTTGGATAGCATCAATGCTTGTTTTTTTAAGAATTTCCTGTTCCTGCTTGTTGAGCTGAGTTAAAAGTGCAGTCTTAATATTTCGTGCAAGATCACCCGCAGGGACAGTTCCAGGTATAATAGTTATTGTTTTTTTGGTTTTCGACAAAACAGCATCAACAGGACCTACAAGAATATGGTCTTTATCAAACCCTACTGCGAGGCGAAGTTCGGTCTTTAGGATATTTTTCTTGCCATAGACCATAAATGAGCCTTTCCCCATGTATTCGCCTGCTTTTGTCTTTTTTGTGACTTGTTCAGGCAATACCCAATAAGCCTCAAGAGAACCAATGCCTGCCCTCCAGGCGCGGGAATGTGCTGATATGAATTGTGCCATTTCATCATGCGTTTTTTTGCCGACTTCCTTTCCTTCTGTCTTTACAATGCCAAAAGGAGAACCGGTTATATCTGCATGGAATATAATGTCTTTATTTCCTGTATGCTTTTTGACAACAACTTCATTTGTTGCCGCATCCCTTCCTGCAATGCATAAGAACCCCTCAGACGAGAAAAACCATAAAAATTTATCATACCATTCTTTTCTCTCTTTTTTCAAAGGCGCGGTTGCTTTGGCTTCTTTTTTGGCTTTTTCTGAATCAAACAACACAAGCTTTTTTTCAGAGTCCAAAAGAGCTTTCGCAGCGCCTTTCATTTTTTCTTTTGTTCTTTTTGACTTTGTGTAAAACAAATTCGCATTTTCATTCAGGCTCAGCCCGATTTTTAGCGTTATGCGTGTTTCTAAATCAATTGTGGCTGTTTTTTGCTTTGGGTCAACAGATATTACGCCGGGGATATTTTTTGCGCCCCCAAGGCCAACTACATTGATTTTATTTAAAAACTCATCAAGCGCCGAATAATTGGAATATATGAAATCCCCAAGAGCCTTGAATTCTTCTGCTTTCTTTTCAAGCTCGTTTATTGCCTTTTTTTGCGTGTCTATACGAACGGCAAATGAATCTCTCTTTTTGTCAGTTGCTTTGTTTTCTTTTTTTTCCACATCCAAAACAAGATTTTTTGTGAAAAAATCATCAACTGCATCATTGAATGTTTTGTATTTCTTTTTTTTGTTTTTTTCATATGCCAAAACATTAAAAGGAGTCGCATCAATTGGTTTTGTATCCTCAAGAACAATTTGGGGCATTGGTTTTTTATTCAAAAGTATCATTGCTGAATCGTATAATTTTGTTATTTCTTCTTTTGAAATCTTTTTTGAGGTTGTTTTCTTGTCAATCCCTGCAATTCTAAGGGCTTCTTCAGCATAAACGCCCCCAAAAGAGAATTCCCGTGCAAGAAGGGCTACAATCTGCTTTTCTGAAATCCGGATTTTTTTTTCAAAATCCTCTTCTTTCATGTCTTTTATATTGAATGATGCCGGAGGAAAAGAATAAGTGCCGTGCATCTTTAATTTCCGCGTCTCTGAAAAAAGCTGCCTTTCAAGCACAGACCAGATTCTCAAATCCTTTTTTGATGCAAAAATGATGTTTCCCTTGCTGAAAAGTTCCGCGATTATGAGGTATTCGCCGGTATCGATAATCACAATTCGCTCAAATTCGTGCTGATAGATTGCTTCAATTCTTGTACCTTTAAGATATTTTCTTAAAACCATAGCAAAATTGGTGGGCTTTTCAGGCTTTTTTATCGGATATTTCGTGGCATGGAACATCCCGTCGCCCAAAACAAGATTCTGTGTGCCTTTTCCAGAAGCATGAAGGCTTATAATTATAAATCGGTCTACCTGATAGAATTTTTGCAGGCGTGCGCCTTTCAGGTATTGAAGCTCATCTGCAAGATATTTTATGTCCAAAGATGACAAGTCTTGTTTCATAATGATATTATGGCGGATTTATGTTTTTAAATTGTGGGTGTTACAAGAATAGAACAATAAGTTTTCTTTTCTTTTTTCGCAGTAAATATATATAGACTAAAAACCAATATAATGTAGGTTTTAATATAGATTTTAAATTTATTTAGGTTGCTGTTTTTTCGTTTGATTTTTGTTTAAAAGTATTTTGGTTTAGATTTGTTTAACATTCGTTTTGCTCTTGAGTTAGTACTATAAAGTATAGCGGGTGGGGTGGCGATAAGGATGCCTGTTAACACTCCGCAGTACGAAAAGCAAATTAGTTAGATATCAAAATAACAAGAGGTGAATTAAAGTGAACAAAATTAATACTAAAACAAACAGGCTGGCTTTCCTTACCTATCTCTTGGCAGGATTATGCCTTTTAGGGATTCCAGCAGCTTTTGCCGATGGCGGTACGGTCACGGGCGATAAGACCGTAAATCCGGAAGACATAGAGTGTGATGGCGCAACAACTGTGATTCTAACGCTGAATGGCCAGACAGGACTAAGCGGTGACCCGGAAGACATCATGCTGGTGCTTGACCGTTCCGGCAGCATGGGCGGCACACCGCTTGCGGACCTCAAGACAGCGGCAAATGGATTTGTCGACATCATTGACGAGGCAACAGACGGACAGCTTGACGGTGTAATATCCGAAGGAAGCCGCGTCGGTGTTGTAAGTTTTGCCGGTAGCGCTTCTGTGGATCAAGTACTGACAAATAA
>DAOVNB010000093.1 GCA_030630425.1 archaeon
ATGTCCGCGAATTGAAGATGACCTTGTATACGATTCTCCTGTTGTGAACTGGACAACAATACTTCATTCAAAATAGATAATCTTTATAAACTTAACAGTATTATATAATACCTTACTGGCGAGGCTTAAAAGGTGTAATTAATGAATGTGAATATAACAAAAACAGGTACTGACATGATAACAGTTGAAATGGAAGGGCTCAGGCACACAATACCCAATGTTTTGCGTGAAGAGCTTTGGAATGACTCAAGCGTTTCGTTTGCGGCATATGAGAAAAAGCATCCGTATGTCGGCAATCCTAAACTTATAATCAAAAGCAAAGATCCAAAGAAGTCTCTTTTGTCTGCAATAAAAAGCACACAGTCAAACATAAAGGAACTTGAGAAAGAACTCAGCAAATCCCTTTAATGATTCTGTTTTCTGTTTTTAAAAAGGAAGGTATGCATGAAAGACTCATTTTTAAAAATCAAAGGCATAATAAAAAAGAATGAAATTTTAACAGATATTCTGTATGTTTTTCTTGGTTTTTTGATGGCATATGCCCTTTATGCAGGCATTGGTTTCGCTCTTGGCACACCAAACCCTGTTGTGACTGTGGTTTCAGGCTCAATGCTTCCAACTCTTGAACGGGGCGATATTCTTGTGCTTAAAGGAATAGCGTCAGAAGACGAGCTTGAGTATGGAAGAGAAAAAGGCACAATTCTCATATATAATCATCCAAACATGAACAAGCTTATTGTTCATAGGCTTTATCAAAAAAATCCTGACGGCACATATAAGACCTGGGGGGACAACAATCCTATGGCAGACCCTTGGTCTGTTGAGTATGAATGGATTCGTGGGCGAATGATTTTAAGAATACCTTACCTGGGTTATCCTAAAATTCTTTTAAGTGAAGTTTTAAGGGGTGGGCGATAACACAAATACTGCTTGTTTTTAATAAAACAGTAATTTGTTCTTAGCTTACAAGAAAGGATTGTATTTTTTATGCAAATACCGTATGAGTTGATAGGAAAAGCAGCAATATATGTTTTTATTACGGTTTTTGTTTTAGCGGCCGTAGTGCTTCTTTTTGCAGCAATATCGTTTAAGCGAAGAAAACTGATGTTTCCCGGATTTTTTCTTTTTCTTTTGGATATTCTTTATGGTCCTGCAAAATTTATATGCCGCACATTTTTCATAAGAGAAACACTTGTAGATGAGATACTTATTGAGTTCCGCAATGCAGTAAACCGTGAAAAGTATCTTAAGGAACAAGGGAAAAAAATACTGATAGGCCCTCATTGCATGAGGAGCCCGAAATGCCAGTCTCGCTGCGAGCCAAGAATAGGATATATTTGTACTGCGTGCGGCCTTTGCAAATACGCTAAAATAAAAAAAGCATGCGACAAAGCAGGCTATTTGTTATTCATAATACCTGGAGACCGTTTTGTAAGAAAGATACTCGCACTCCACAAGCCGAAAAAAGTATTGGGTATCGCATGTTTTGAAGAGCTTAATGAGTCAATGCATGCGATTGCGCCATTGGTGCCTGTGCAGGGAATACCTCTTTTAAAAGACGGCTGCTACAACACAGATGTTGATTTGGATGAAGTTATAAAAAAGCTGGAGGAAGACCGGGATGTATGAGTTTTTGGGAAAAATAATTGTATGGGTCGGTATAGCAGCGTTTATATTTACTGCATTAGCACTTGTTGTTGGTTATTTTTCACTGAAAAAAAAGATGTTTTTTTGCGGTTTTTTTGCCGGTGTTCTTGATTTTTTCTATATGCCTGTAAAATCCATATACTCGCTTTTTTCAGACACAAGAAATCTTGATGCGCTTATGGCATCTCTGAAGAACAAGGCACATTACAAGAAATTTGCGCGAACAAAAAAGAGGGTGGTTTTTGCGCCGCATTGCATGAGACATATTAAATGTCCTGCATCAAGCACAAAATATGGGATTCGGTGTACGGAATGCGGTCTTTGTCCATTTGCAGAAATCAAGAAAAAGTGCAAACAAAAAGGATATGACCTATACATACTTCCCGGGTCTGCTGCCATAAAGCACATACTTAAAGAGAAATCATATGATGGTGCGCTTCTTGTTGCATGCAGTTATGAGTTAAACAAAGTCATGCGGTTTCTTGCGGGAAGGGGTATTGAAACATACGGGGTGGCACTTACAAAAGACGGCTGTTTTAACACTAAAGTGAATGTGTCCGATGTTTACCGGGCAATGAACATTGAATAGAATTATTGCTCCGTAGCATCGCGGTTTGAGATAGCTTTATGATGTTTCTTTTAAGAAAAACCTGCAATCGTATTTTTGTTTTTGAAAAAATCGCCAATTTCTTGGTCTATATCTTTGGATGCAGTTGGTGTATATTCTTCAAGTATGAGTTTTTTGTAATTCGGCCACAAATACCTTAAGTCAAGAAATAAAATAAGCCCGCGGTCTTTCTCTGAGCGGATGCATCGCCCCGCCGCCTGCATTGCGCGGTTCATGGCGGGATAAGTATAGCCATATTCCCAGCCTTTTTTAAATTTTATATCGTAGTAGTTTATGAGCGATTCTGTAAGGAGGTCCGGCCGCTCTAAAGGAAGTCCTACAAGCACAACAGCATTCATTAAGTTTCCTGGAAAATCAACACCTTCTGCAAAATTCGCTCCAACAACACCGAAAAGGACGGCCCCTTTTTTTGAATGTTTTTTGTATTCTTCAAACATTTCAAATTTTTCACTTTTTGTCATCCCCTGGCGCTCCACAAGAACGGGCTTTTCAATTGAGCGCCATACAAGTTCATATATCTGTTTTTGGACAAAATATGAAGGGAAAAAAACCCCGACATTTCCGGGAACCTTGTTTGCGGTCTTTACAATATATTTTCCTATTTTTGAAAACTGGCCGCTGTTTCTTGCAGAATATTTTGTTGTGACATCCGGCGCCACAAGGGATTTTTTATTTTTGGCAGGAAATGGTGTTTTTAAAACAAGTGCATCTGCATTCGAAATGCCTAATATTTTGCCATACATTGCTGTTTGCGTAAGCGTTCCGGACATAAGTATTGCTGTGTGGATTTGTGAAAATACTTCTTTTGTCGCAATACCCGGATCAAGGCATTCAAGCGAAAAGCTGAAATATTCTTTTTCTTTGAATTTCTTTTTTTGGAGTATTCTTGTATATCCCAAATCACCTACCATCCAGGATTCGAGGAACCCGGCAACCCCGGAACAGAATGACTTTTTCTTAAGCTCATGGACATGCTGCGCTATTTTTTCAAGAGATTCTATTAATTCATCAACACCCCGTATGGATTCAACAATGTCGAGCAATGATTCTTTTTTCAAGCGCACCTCATCTTTTTTTTCAAGTGTTTTTTTTGCAAATTTTGTGAGTTTGGTTTTAAGATATTCAAGATCTTCTGCGATTTCTTCGAAACCTATATCTTTTGCCTCATTTGATGCGCGCATAAGCTGGTTGTCTGTAAGCCTTGTTGATAGAAGTGCACGGGCGCGGGATGGCAGGTTGTGCGCCTCATCAACAATCAATATAACATTTTTGATGTCTGTTTTTATCTTGTTTAAGAATGCGTTTTTTATTTTTGGATGGAACATGTGGAAATAATCTGCAATGATTATGTCCGCGCTTTTTGCGCGCCGGGTAAATATTTCGTAAGGGCACAAACCTGCACATTTTTCTTTCGCATCATCCGAATGCATAATATTTCTGTCAAGATATTTCATTGCGGTTTTTGCTTCCTCACTCAATTCTCCTTCTTTTTTAGGATAAGTGTTTTTGTAAAGTTCGCAGGTGTTTTCTTTTCTTTTATGCTTGCAGTAATCGCTGAATTCAGAAGCGCTCAAATACTCTACTTCAGGAAGCCCGCAGAGCCATTTCTTGCCTACAAGGTCAACAACTCGGATGTTCTTATCATATTTTTCTTTTATCATCCTAAGTGTTTCAATCACAATTTTGTGCTGTGCATGCCGTGGTGTTAGGAACAGGACCTTCTTTTTATTTTCAAGAGAATAGCTGATTGCAGGAGCTAAAGATGCGGCAGTTTTCCCGATTCCTGTGGGTGCGTGGACAATTAAGGGTGTTTCTGAGTCTATTGCTTTTTTTGCCGCATCCATAAACTCTTTTTGGCCTGCGCGAACTGCATCAAAAGGAAAAAGATTCATAGCCGCTATTTTATTTCGGCTTTTTATATATTGTTGTGTTAGTGCGTGCCGAAAGCGGCATACAATTAATTATATTAACC
>DAOVNB010000174.1 GCA_030630425.1 archaeon
AATCATATCTTGAGCCGTAAAGCGGCTGGTATACCAATGAAGAATAGAAGTTTCTGTCAGATATGATAAAATCATATTCCCTCAGTGCAGGCTTTATTGTCTCTTCAAAATGAAGCATCCTGTCTGCTGCAAAGCAAAGAGATATGACTTCAGATGAAAACCCGCCTTTGAGCAGTTTTTCTGATATCAGTTTTCCAATCGGGTTTTTTGAAGGCTCTGTTACGAGCAGTACCTTGAATCCGTTCTCTTTTAAGAATTTGGCAAGAATCTCTGCTTGAGTGGTCTTGCCGGAACCATCCATCCCTTCAAGCACAATATATTTCGCAAGCTTTTTTTCTTCAGGCATAGTTGTTTTTAGTGTTTAGGTATTTTTAAGTTAATTGGCGCCCTCATCCTAAAAGCAATTCATCTAAAACATCATCCATTGTCTCTGCCTCTTTTACCTGTAGGTTCCATTGCTCTAACGCATATGATTCAAGATTGAGCTTTTTTGGAACAAGTATTGTGCGCCATATACCAATACCGAAGAAAATCTTGCTTATTTCTTCTTTTTCATAATATATTATTTCTCCCTGCCCTTTTGGGATAAGAAACAAAGAAAAATTATTTAATCCTGCGGCTTCTGCTTTTTCTAATACGCTGCCCACCGAGCCTATTGTCCCGTCAGCGCGCAGCTCTCCTGTGACAATTGCGTCTGCTTTTATTTCTTTTCCCTCAATTGCGGCTATTGTTGCTACCGCCATGGCGGGACCTGCAGAAGGCCCGCCAATAAGGATTGTGTTTTTATCTACAACAAAACGATAAATTACGGTTTTGTTTTCCATGTTGCGATTTGTGTATGTTTTTGCGTACTGGGCGGCCATTCGTACAGCATTCTGCATTTCCGGCTCTATAAATGGGTGAATATCTACAAGAACAGAATCTTTGCCGTCTGCAATCTCCACAATTACTTTGCCTATAACGCCTTTTTCTGTGCGCTCAGATATCGCGACCATGCTTGTCTCTGCACGGGTTGTCCCTGCAAGTGCTGGTGTATTTTTTATAACATGGCCTGTTGGTGTGGACTCAAAAATAGAGTGATATTCTAAAAAAAGCCCGACAGCTAAAAGAAATCCAAGAGCAAAAACAAGCAAATATGTTATTGTTCCGCCTTTCTTTGCCCTTTTTAATACCATGTGCCCCATTGGTTAAGAAATTACTTATTTCTATGATTTTATGTCATTCGACCAAAAAAACTATATATACACTCAAATACACAAATATATTTATGGCATCAGCTCCGTGGTTACTGATTGGAATAGGACTGCTTCTTATCGTATTTGCGGTACTATATATCCAAATGCGAAAAATAAACAAAAGGCCTGTGGACTATTATAATCTTTTTATTATGGGGATTATCTGGCTGCCAATAGGCATTATAATGGATTACAATGCATTTTTGATTCTTGGTTTAATTTTTACACTAATTGGTATTGCAAATAAAGACAAATGGGAAAAGAACCGCGTGCGTTGGAGCGATTATACGGATAAAGAAAAGAAGTTCCATAAAATAATGATTGGCGCACTCACGATTATATTACTCATAGGCATTATTGCATTTTATCTTTTAAGCTAAGTTTATAATTAATTGCTCAATGACCACAGAATACTACAATCTTTTCGTCATATGAATTATCTGGCTGCCATCAGGCAATCCTTCGAACAGGAATGCCTTCATACCCCATAAATCTATAAGTTCCAACAGTTACCGGATAAGGAAAGAGTATTCCGCGAATCTCATGTCTGGGTATCTCCTGCAAAACAACCTCTTCTACACCAACAACGGCAGTAAGGCCATTTTTTAGCAATTCTTCCAGCAGGTAAACATCCTTCGGAACTGCAGTATATCTTCCGTCAGGAACTTTTTCAAGGCATATGTTTTTGTTCGGCCAACCGGCATCCATAGGTTCTACCCTATAGCCGACCTGCTCCATGTAACCTGAAATATTTTCGGTATACACATCAACAGATTCCATCAACCCGGCAATTTCCCTTTGCTTGTCGATAACAGATGCTATAATCATTCCAAGATCTGTTTGAATGGCAGATTGTGTGGCCATAAAAAATCACAAAAATAATTAAGCGGCAAAATTTTTAAATATGGTCCTAATCCCCGTTTGGGTCATATCTTTTATCTTATTTATCAGAAAAATAGAACTTAAGTCCGTAGTTTTCGGCTCAGTTGAAAATCATGAAACCTCTATGCGACCCTGAAGTCGCTGTCGCTCCAACATTTCGGAAATGCGGTCAGCATTTTCTTATTTCCGAAATGCAGGAAATACAAGAGCATTTCTGAAATCCTGAAAAGCATAGCTTTTCAAGACGCCCTAAAGGGCGGGGTTTGTTTGGTTTAAGTTTCAAGCCCCGAAAGAATCGAAGATTTGCAAGGAAGTGCTTAGTTTTCTGCGACTTCAAAATAAACAAACCTTCAATCTTTGATTTTTAATGCTTTTGCCCTATTATAAGCACTTTTCAAGGAATAATTATATTTTCATTTTTTATGGGGTGGCTACAATCTTTAAATAATGTAGTCACCTAAATATAACCTATGCATGTTGAAACAAGAACTCAAGGCAAAAAGAAAAAATACTACCTCGCCCATGCGATTCGTAAAGGAAATAAAGTAAAAAAAATAAGATTTTATCTTGGCTCAGATTTGTCAAAAAAAGA
>DAOVNB010000148.1 GCA_030630425.1 archaeon
TTGCATCTGCGTACACACCGTATGTATTTGTATACAAAAAACAAAATTCTTTAAAAACACAGACAACTATTGAAAACTACCACAAAAAAGAAACAATAGAATCCATAAATCCCGATATTGCAGAAGATATTATATGCGAAGTCATTCCCGGCCACCCGGAGTGCATAAAAAGAAGCGCACTTAAAGCTGTTCTTTTTGTAAACAAAAATGAAACAAATAATACTGCTTAGAGTATATTATTCTTACCCATTTCTTTTAGCATTTCAACCACAGAATAAGCAGCTCTTGTAATCCCCATGCTTCGGGAGTCAACATCAGTCCCCACAGCATAAAGGCCGTCTATTGGTGTTTTTGGCCCCGGAAATTTAGCACCTACAGTGATTGACGCCTTGTCAGGATAAGTTACCTGGACATGCTCCATAACAATATCTTTTTCTATTCTCCAGGCGACTTTTTTTATGGTTCTTAAAAGCTTTTCTTTGTGCTTTTCAGGACTTTCGCTAGGTAATATCCGCGAGCCAAAACCAATAAGCTGCATGCCTTTAGGAGCAAGGTTTTTGTCATAATTGCTTGTCGGCATCGCCCAGTAAGGTGTCTCTTCATCAAACCATACTTCAGAACCCCTGTAATCAAACTCGGGCCGTTTTCTTTTAAGCCCGAGCCACAAAGTCATAGTTCGCGAAGATTTTTTGAGTGTGGCTATTTTTTCAAGATATTTTTTTGGAAGCGGGTTTTCAAGAATATTTTCAAGGCATCGAAGCTCTGCTGCAAAAACAACAATCCCTGATTCATAAGTATTATCGTCCGTTGTTATTGTAAATAGATTGCCACTCTTTTTAATTTTCTTAACATCCTGTTCTGTTTTTATCACCGTTGTTTCGGGCATGGATGCAAGAACTGAGTTTGTGATGCTCTGGATGCCTCCTTGAGGATACCCTTGGTGGCTTTCGTGCCTGTTCGCGACAACACCCATAACACCGGATAGTTTCTTTCTCAAACCTTTTGAAAGCTCATGCGTTGCGCCGCCGCCGGAAAGTATTCTCCACATAGGTGTGTCATCCATAGAGCTTCCGGAAAGAAAATAAGACAAAGTGTCTATAAACATAAGCCCCCGTTTGCTTATAGGATAATTTTTAAGAAAATCAGTTACACTTCTGTCAAGCAGTGGCTCATCAAGTGTGTGGGTTTTGGTTGCATCAACCAATGCTCTTGCCATCAAAAGCCTGTCCGTCTTTGAAAAAACATTGAACCTTGCAAGCGCCTGTAATGTATATGGAAATTTGATAAGCCTTTCAGAATCCCGGACAAAATAATTTCCATGCTCTTTAAATTTAGGCACAATGTCAAAATATTCATCCATTAAATCCACAAGAGGACCTTTTTTAAGCCAGGTTATGGCATGAGGACCTGTGTCGACCCTAAAGCCGGAAACATTATATGACCTGCAATTGCCGCCAATAACATTTGATTTCTCAAGAACCAAGACTTTCTTTCTTTTCTTTGAAAGCGCTAAAGCTGAAAGAAGCCCGGATATGCCGGCACCAACAACAATAACATCGTATTTTTGGATGAAAATTCAAATCACCAACAATCTTTAGAAACTGTTTGTCTTAAGAATTTAATAAATATTCTCTCCAGCGTTGAATAATTAGTGGTTGCTTTTTAGGGATTCGAACGATTTTCAAAACTTGCTTTTAAGACACCCAAAAACCAAAAGTTTTCTGTGGGTGAGATGACCGACCGAAGTCAGCGGCCTCACTGGAGTTTCATGATGATTTCGAAAGATATTTAATAGAATAAGTAACTGTTAATTATATGACGACAAAAATCTCAAACCAAGATATAGAGAACTATTATAATCAAAATCAAATCCTGTATAATATCTTTTATTCAAAAGGTACTGATGGATTACATTATGGTTTTTGGGGGGAAAATACCAAAGACCATCCAGAATCACTCAGGAATACCACAAGATTTGTTGCAAAATGTCTAAAGATAAATAAAAATGATAAAGTTCTTGATGCGGGTTGTGGTATTGGGGGCAGCAGCATTTACATTGCCAAAAAATATGGTGCGGATGTAGTGGGCATTACTTTGTCAGATATTCAATTAAAGATAGCTCGTAAAAAAGCGCTTAAACTTGGTTTAGATAATAAAGCAAAATTCTTAATACAAGATTTCACAAAAACTAGTTTTAATGATGGGTGTTTTTCTAAAATATTCGGAGTAGAATCCATATGTCACTCCGAGAAAAAAATTGATTTTCTAAATGAAGCACATCGCGTACTAAAAAAAGGAGGCATAATTACGATATCTGATGGATTTCAGATACGGCCAAACCTTTCTGAGAAAGAGAACAAGATTTATCAAAAATGGCTAAAGGGATGGGCGGTTCCTAATTTGGCTACAGTTGATGGTTTCCACAATGATTTAAAAAAAACAGGTTTTAGAAAAATCAAATATTATGATAAGTTTAATGAAATTAAGAAAACAAGAGACAGAATTTATCGATTAGGTATCTTTGGGTACCCGCTTACTTGGATGTTGTCAAAAATAGGTATCTTTAGTAAAAACATGCATGATAATACTCTATCTATGCTCTGTCAAAAAAAAGTTTTTTCTGATGTAAATAATATTGCTACTTACGGTGTTTTTATTGCAGAAAAATAAAATTCTGTAGTGCCGGTTATCTTGAGGGTCTTATTCTATCAGGCGTAGTTACAATGATTAAAATACTACGAAACATTACAGGAGCCCCATTTAAATTCGGTTTTGTGGGTTGTTTGTTTTGTGGTTGTGTATTTTTTATTTTTTTTAGTTTAGAAAAACTATATAAACACATAAGCCGTATCATAAAATACCGTAAAATAAAAAAAGGGGGGATGAAACATGCCAATAAAAAGAATAGTGTCTGCTGTAAAAGGTTTGGTTAAAAAGAAGCCAAAAGCAAAACCCGTAGTTAAAAAAGTTGCACCAAAACGAAAAGCACCGGCAAGAAAGGCGCCTGCACGAAAACAAGCACCAAAAAGAAAACCTGCAGCAAGAAAACCAGTAAAAAAGGCAGCACCAAAACGAAAAGCGCCTGCACGAAAACCGGTAAAAAGAAA
>DAOVNB010000170.1 GCA_030630425.1 archaeon
ACGCTGCCATCAACCTCAAAGATCTGGCCGTCTCTTGCAGCAACAGTCTTTACACCTGTCTTTTCCTCAACTTCTTTTGCTTTTTCCCAGGGCTTTTTTAGAATCATGCCCATACCGAAATGCTGAAGGATGCAGAGTTCTGGCTTTATGTCCTTAACAAACTTAATGGCATCTGCCAAATCCATGTGCTTTGCGAATTCAACATCCTTTCCCTTGTTCTCATTTACAAGATATAAACAGTTCAAAATCAAAATGTCTGCGCCTTTGTGCGCCTTTGCTATATCTTTTGAATATACTGTATCACCCACATAGGATATCCTTTTTGAAGCAAAAAATTTGAACCCAACACCATCCTTGTCTGTATGTATTGTTTTTGTTGCCTCAATATTCAGGTCGCCAACATTAAACTTATCACCGGGTTTTATTTTAAGAACTTTTTTTGGTGCGGATTGATGATACTTTGTTATTGCGGAAATTGTACTTTTTGGAGCTGCAAGAATCCCTTTTTTTTCGCGAACCCCTTTTGTCATGGCTTCAATCAAAACCTGAGCGTCGTTTGTGTGGTCTATGTGCTTGTGGGATAAAAGAACGCAGTCAATCTTTTCTAATGGGAGCTTTTCTGCCCGTGCATGCACAATGGCTCCCGGTCCCGGGTCAAGATATATTTTTGCGCCTTTAAGCTCTAAAAATATCCCTGCGGTTTTTCTAAGCTGTGTGATTGTTGCCATCCTCCCGCCGCCGGTTCCGACAAAACAAATAGTATCCATAATATTCATTTATAATTGTAAAATACCATATTAATAACTATGCCTAAAAAAAGTCAGGAAACTCTTGAAAGCAAGAGGATTGAAACAATTGTAAAGGAAAATCCTAAAACAGGCGAGGATGTATCTTTTAAGCCAAAAACAGAAGAAGAGATAAAAGAAAATATTGACAATACAATACAAACACATGAAAAGGAGATTGCAAAAAAACTTGGAGAAATTAGAAAAATAAGGCAGGAAATAGCCAGTTTAAGAAAAAACCGAAAGGAGTTAAGGTTTGTGCGCATACGGGTCCCTGCAGAAAAAAAGAAAATCGTTCAGGAAAAAATAAAAGAAATCCTGAAAGAATACGGCGGAGATGTTGGAGGGGAATAAGATGTTTGAAAATCCAAAAATAACTACGGTTGGTTTTGATACGGACAAGATAGGCGATTTTGAAATAGAAAAAATACAATCAATAATAGAAAAGGTGTTTAATGAAATTTCAAAAAAAACAGACATAACCTCGCTTAAAATTCACCTGAAAATACACAGTGAGGCGGGCGGGCGGCATAAATTTTCAACACATACACACATGATAACAACTGTCGGCGCTTTTGACTGCGAGGACTTTGAGTGGAATGCTTTTGGGTCTGTCTCAAAAACTCTTGAAGTCTTAGAAAAGCAGATAAAAAAACACATATCAAAAAAGACGGCCATTACAAAAGACAAACTTTACAAGGCAAAAGAAAACGAATGAGCTTTTTTTCAAAACTTCGCCTAAAGCCGATTTTTTCAACACTTTTCTGTGTTTTTAGCCGTCTATTAGCGAAAACTTTATATATACATAAAACCAATAATAAGAAGAAGCACCAACACATGTGAGGGCGCTTTTCTAATGGAGGGTATAAATATGGCAGAAAAAAGATACTTTGTTATGAGGACAAAGAGCGGCAGCGAAACAGGCGTTTTCTCCGGAAGACAACCACGACAAGCAGCCCTAAAGGCAGCTAACAGGGGCGAGGCAGACATCAGGCTTCGAGAGCGAGGAACAAAAAAAGTCCACATTTACAGAGGTTCCAGAAACCAGGTTTCATCTCCTGCAAATGCTCCTGACTGGATGCCTGCAAAAGTATGGAAGCCAAGTGTTAAGAAAGTTGGCATTGAGTACTTAAAGAAACTTTAAATTTATCGATTTGATTTGTTTGGCGGGGTAAATCCCGCTTTTATTTTTTTCTTTTAAAATGTATTTAGATTCACACAAGACTTGATTCAAGTATCTCGATTCTTTTTTTGCCCGGGTAAAAATTTTCAATGTTATAATCTTCAATACAACGACCGTATAACTTGTAAATATCAGGAACATTAATAGTTGTTGTATTTTCCATTGTATAACCTAATCGAGATACCATATTTTCAATTTCTTCAACAGAACTCCCTTCAATTTCAAGATGTGGCGGAATGCCGGGCCAAAAATCAATTTCAACAGCGGCGCCATTTAGCATATAACTTATTCTTTCGTTTTCCTGATATGCTATGGGTAAATGACCGGATTTAAGAATTTGGTGGTGTGTCTTGTAGAAATTGCCAACAACCTTTTCATGTTGCTTTGTGCCGTCAATTGTGTCCGCGTGTATTTTTTTCACGCACAGTGTGATTTTTTCTCCATCATCCCTGAGCCTTAACCATGCATTTTCCTGAGGAGGGTATAATTCGTAAACAAAACGCCTCATTTTTCTTTTTCCAAGACGCATGTTGGCTCCAATTGTTTCCAGCTTTGATTGAATATAAGCCACATCAATGTCTAGTATTTTCACTTCAAATTCCGTTTCCATCTGAAAAACCACCAAGTATATGCAAATATATGCAAACGAACGAACAACCATTATGAATTTCTGTTCAGTAGTAAAAAATAAACATTAAGTTTTTTTAAAGAATCTATCGGGTTTTTTGCAAAAACCATACAAATTTACCGCAAAAACACAAACTTCACAATCAGAAGCAATACAATAATTCCAATAATAATTGTGTTTTTATCCGCAGGTATTGGGGGGCCTTTAAGGTCTG
>DAOVNB010000120.1 GCA_030630425.1 archaeon
AAGTTGTATACCTGAAACATACACCAAAAAACCGCCATTTTTCCTATACCTCTCCGTTCATAACGCTCATCCACACATAATCTACCAATTTTAATGGCGGGTAATGATTTATAATTTATCCCTTTTGAAGAAAAATATTTCTTCAAATCACTATCTAAATTAATACTATCATTAAGTATAGTTATATACCCCAACAAAGTAGATTGACATTTATTTTTCTCATTAAGAACATATTCGGATTTATCAAATATAAGATATGTTATTGAAATAAACATCTTTTGTGCTTTATATGCATCATCCACTAAATAATCTTTCTTATCTTTTACATAGGTCTTAAAACTCCCTATAAGTTTACTATTCTTCTCACTTAAACGCTCAAAAACCAATTCATTCATATTAGTATACTTTTCTTTAATATTCGTCGTTTAATCACCGCAATTCTAATAAATATATTAAGTTTCAATTTTCGAACAATATCTTGTCATCAATGCAATATAATTTCTAATTTATATAAAAAAACAACAAAACATCAAGAATATATAGTTATAAGCCCTATATCATCTCATGATTCGTAAAATTGATTTAAATGATATTAAAGATAAATCACATAAAATTGCCAAAAAACCAGATAAACCATTTGACGATATGAATATAGAAAGAAGACATAAAGAACTTCTTGAATTTCAAAACAAAACTCATAAAGAAATATTAAAATCTCAAAATTCATTCAATGAAGAAAATACAAAACAACAAAAAAAATTAGTTGAATGGACACGATATCTTGCAATTACAACAATTATACTTGTAATTGCAACAATTATAATATCCGCAGGATCTCTTTATTTTTCATATAATATGAATTTAAACACTAAAAATGCTATAGACTTTGAAAAAAATCTATATTCTCCAAAAATCACAGCAGAAATTACAGACGGTAAATTTCCATGGCCTATTTACGGTAATGAATCGATACATCGAGTAAATAGTTTGTATTGGAACAATACAAATTATACAATTCCAATTTATGTTGAGATAAACAACAACGGCATAATTCCATTTCAATTATATAATATTGAGGTTCAAACAAATTGTGGTTTGAGCAAACCATTGTTAGATTGCCCGAAAAATTTTAGTAAATTAATTGCTGGGGGCGCATCACTATCATTTAGAGATACAATAACTTTCAAAACTAAGAAACCACTACAAATAAATAACGTTTCCCTCGATGACGGCACAGTAATTAATAATTTAACTCTTGCTCAGAATCATAATATTGTAGATTTACTCCCATGTAATATTGATTTCAAAATATATGGCCAAAATTTAGTTATAGACAAAAGAATCGTAGTTATTAAAGATTTTAAATAACACGCTTGGTTAACCAAACAATAACATAATTATAATTGTTTTGGTAAACTAAAAGTTGCTCAAACCACCTACAGCAAATAAAATTCCAAAGAAACAAAAAAAATCAGCCCTTAATCCGCTTCAGCCTAAATACATTCTCGCGCTCCATCTCTTCTAAGCGAAGCATGATGAATGCCGCCTGCGCTTCCATCCCAGGAATTGCCTTAAACTCCAGCGCATTTACGCGCCTTTTGGTCTTTTCAATTTCTTCCAAAAGTCTTCGAATTGCAGTCTCGACTTCAGCTGCAAGAATTATTTTCTCAACAACATCTTCATATGCCCCTGCAGCCTCATCAACATATATCGAGCTTTTAAGGGTGCCATACCCCCTGTCAAACAAAGATTTTTTTACCTCATCAGACCGTATTTTAGGAACAACAACGCCCATGATGTTTTTTGTCTCAAGCTCAACCATTGGCTTGTCTTTAAGTGCTGCTGCCGCAGATTTAAGTGCTATTTTACCCTCAATTGCCTGCGCCGCATCAGACCTTTCTTTTGCCCGGGCATAACTAGAATTAAGCTCAGCCCGTATGGTTTTTGCCTGTTTTAAAATCTCAAAAAAATCAAGAATAAGCCCATCTCTTTTTTTCTTCAAAAGATTGTGGCCTGCTTTCGCTAACTTGATTTTAACTTTAAGTTTCATCAATTCTGAACGGGTTGGTTTTACATCAATTGCCATAATAGCATCTCTTAATTTTCTTTAAGATACTTGTCTTTAAACTTAGCGCTTATCCTTCCAAGCTCATCTTTTGGGATATCGGATAAAAGTTTCCATGAAATTGCAAGCGTGTCTTCAATTGACCTGTCTTCGCGTGATTTCTGCCGCACAAAAGAATCTTCAAAATTCTGCGCGAACTTAAGAAGCCTTTTGTCTTTTTCAGACAACGCTTCCTCGCCGACAATTGCGACAAGACCCCTTAAATCACGGCCTTCTGCATAATTTGCATAAAGCTGGTCTGAGACCTGCTTGTGATCCTCACGCGTCTTTCCTTCACCAATGCCTGCATTCATAAGCCTTGATAACGACGGCAGAACATCAACAGGCGGATAAATCCCTTTCCTGTGAAGCTCGCGGGAAAGCACAATCTGTCCTTCAGTAATATAACCCGTCAAATCAGGTATTGGGTGTGTTATATCATCCCCGACCATAGTCAAAATCGGTATCTGTGTAACCGAGCCTTTCTTTCCTTTAATCATTCCTGCCCGCTCATAGATTGTCGCAAGGTCTGTATACATATAGCCCGGATATCCTCTCCTGCCCGGAACCTCTTCTCTTGCAGCGCCTATTTCACGAAGAGACTCACAATAATTTGTAAGGTCTGTCAAAATCACAAGCACATGCATGTCTTTTTCATACGCAAGATATTCTGCGGCAGTCAATGCCATTTTAGGCGTAATTAATCTCTCTACTGCCGGGTCATCCGCAAGATTCAAAAACACTACCGCCCTCTCAAGCGCTCCTGTCTCTTCAAAATCATTTATGAATGCCTTTGCATCCTCGTTTGTAATTCCCATTGCAGCAAAAACAACAGCGAAATCCCCTTTCTGGCCGACCACTTTTGCCTGCCTTGCAATCTGCAATGCAATCTCATTATGCGGTAATCCGGACCCCGAAAATATCGGAAGTTTTTGCCCACGGACAAGAGTGTTCATCTCATCTATCGTGGATACTCCGGTCTGTATAAAATCAGCAGGCGATGTTCGCGCATACGGATTTATCGCAGCCCCTAAAATATCCATGTGCTTTTCTGGAACAATTTCCGGCCCGCCGTCAATAGGCTTTCCCGCACCGCTTAAAATCCTGCCCAAAATGTCTGATGATACAGGCAGTTTTATAGTTTCTCCTAAAAACCTTACAGTCGAGTTCTTGTCAATACCGCTTGTGCCTTCAAATACCTGAACCACCACAAGGTCTTTTGAAGTATCTAAAACCTGGCCGTTTTTAACTTCTCCTGATGGAAGTGTAATTTTCACAACTTCTCCATAGCCCACATCATGTGTCTTTTCAACAAACACCAAAGGGCCTGCAATTCTCTTAATTGTCTTGTAATCTTTCATAATAATCACCATCACTCCAGACTGTCAAATTCCTTGTCCATTTCTTTTTCTATTTCGTTAAGAAGTGTTTCATAGTCCTTCTCAAACTTGACATCTGCAAT